>CAZBZA010000727.1:0-2001 GCA_964495865.1 uncultured Lentimicrobiaceae bacterium | reverse complement strand
ATCCGCTTGAATACCTTTTTGGCGTCGATATTTTATACCTTGCCGGAATGAGCATCATTGTGCTTGCCGGCCTCAAATCGCTCAAAAAAGGAAAGACAACAGTTGCTCTGATATTACTTGTGGCTGTTACCGCGTTAACCGGTTTCATGAACCTAAAGCTAACGGGAAATAATCATTACTATATTTTGCCATTTATTGCCGGAAACTATTCGTGGTCGTACTTCCCCCTGTTTCCGTGGCTGGCATACCCGCTGGCAGGATTTATTTTTGCTTTGCACGAGCCTAAAATCAGGCCCTTTACCGAAAAAAATAAAACAGCTACAGCCATCTTAATTTCAGTAGTTGCCACAGGGGTTTTAATTTATGCCAAACAAGGAATTAATACAACAATTAACCTCCCGGCTTATTATCACCATACATTCCTGTTCATTCTGTGGGCAATAGGATTATCGGCGCTGTGGGCCCTTTTGCTCAAATTTATCCTGAAGCTTTTCCCTGAAATGAGTGCAACAAACTTCTTCTGTTATATCGGGAAAAACATAACCCTTTTCTATGTAATACAATGGCTGATAATCGGGAATATTGCAACAGCCATTTATCAAACCCAAACTATCGGCCAATACTGGTATTGGTTTACCGGTATTTTTGCGGCTTCGGTTATGCTTACATTTTTGATTGACAAAATCCGGTTGAAATTATTTCAGAAACCGAAAGAAACGGTGCTCTAAATTAGTTTGCTAATAATAAATACGGTTACCTTCTTTACTAAACCAGGAAAGTTTTATCCACAAACTCCTGAAATTTCTCTCTATACTGCTCGCCTACAGGGATATAAACAGTATGATCGAAAACAATCCTGTTTCGTTCAATCACTTTTATACGATCCAGATTAACGATAAATGAACGATGCACGCGCATAAATTTTTCTTTCGGCAATTGCTCCTCCATCGCCTTAAGCCTGATAAGCGTTGTAACGGGCTCATCATTAATCAGATGAATCTGAATATACTCGTTAGCGCTTTCGATATATTTGATTTCGGATAAGAATATGCGTACCATTTTGTATTCTGATTTTACAAAAAGGCTGTCTTTGGTAGTTTGAACAGACTCCTGCTGTTTATGATTCAATTCGAACCAGGTTTTCGCTTTGTTGGCCGATTTCAGAAAAACGGCATAACTGATCGGTTTAAGCAAATAATCAAGCGCATCAACCTGGAAACCTTCGATAGCATATTCGCTGTATGCGGTGGTAAAAATGATCTGTGGCTTTTGCGTAAGCGATTTTACAAAATCCAGTCCGTTAAGGTCGGGCATGTTAATATCTACAAACATAAGGTCCACCTCGTTGTTGGCCAGAAATTCAATAGCATCGAAAGCACTGCGGCAAAGCGCCACTGCTTCCAGAAACGGCGTTTTATCGATATACGCGCTTATTTGCTTCAGAGCCAGTGGCTCATCGTCAATTGCCAGGCATTTTATTGTCATATACCGGTATGGTTAACAGTACTTCATATTCTTTTTCGTTTTCATGGATATTGAGCGAATAGTCGTTGCCGAATAGCAATTCGAGGCTTTTCTTAATATTAGCCAAACCAATACCTGAATATTCTTTTTCACTGGTTTCCTTAGCCTTGAAACGGCTGTTGCGGATAACACAATTCAATTTCCCATTCTTTTGCTCTAGTTTAAACATAACAAACGATTCCACCTGGTAACTTACGCCATGTTTAAAAGCATTTTCGAGGAACGAAATAAAAAGCATAGGCGGAATCGGTATTTCACGGATTTCATCAGGAAGCGTCAGCATAACAGTCACATTTTCGGGAAACCGCAATTTCATTAACGTGATATAACTTTCGATAAAGGCTATCTCCTTTTTCAATGTCGTTTGTCCGTGCGCCGTATCGTAAAGCAGGTAACGCATCATGGTCGACAACTGTATGATCGTATTTTTAGCATCTTCGGCATTTATATCGATAAGCGCATGGATATTGTTAAGCG
>CAZBZA010000726.1:0-2001 GCA_964495865.1 uncultured Lentimicrobiaceae bacterium | reverse complement strand
CCTTCCATCTGATCTACATAATTAAGAAGACAGGCTTTTTTATATCCTTCCGGATTTTGTTCAGGAGTGTCCATATAGCGTTCGCCATACATAATTTCGTAATATTTCCAGTCGATAACCGGTCCGCCGCAGGTAGCAACTTTAAATACATCCGGATTGCGAAGTTTCAAGGTCAGCGTCATAAATCCGCCGTAACTCCAGCCATCGATACCAATCCTCGATGCATCCACGTAAGGCAGCGACTTTAAATAATTAACACCCACCATTTGATCTTTGCCTTCAATATCACCCAATTTGCGATGGATGGCCTGTTCAAAATCAGCACCACGATTTGCCGTGCCACGGTTATCGAGTGTCCACACTACATATCCTTTGGTTGCCAGGTAGTTAAAATACAGATTTGCCCCGCCTAACCACGTATCAGTAACCAGCTGTGAATGAGGTCCGCCATATACATATACCAGAACAGGATATTTTTTTGACGCTTCAAAATCCACTGGTAAAATCAGTCTTCCGAATAAATCACTTCCGTCATCGGCTTTAAGCGTTACAAAAGATGTTTCGCCAAGTTTGTAGTTTTTCAGTGGATTTATATCTTCAGCAACCAGCCGGACAGATTCCCCTTTTTCGTTAATCAGTTTTGTTTGCGAACCAACATTCAGACTACTCAAGCGATCGATAACGAATTTCCCATCGGGCGAAACATAGGTGGTATGAGTTCCTTTCCCGGAAGTATATTTGGTTATTTTACCATTTTTTAATTCAACGGAGTATAAATGCCTTTCCAAAGGGCTGACTTCTGTTGATGTATAAAAAATCCTTGTTTCCTTAGTGTCAAATCCCTGGAATGCAGTTATTTCCCAGGTGCCTTTGGTGATTTGCTTTACCAAGTTACCTTCAGCATCATACAGATAAAGATGATTGTACCCATCGCGGCGGCTTTGCCAGATAAACTGCGCAGGGTTGGATTTCAGGAAAACCAGTCCATTTAAAGGTTCAACATATTCATTGTCAGTTTCTTCGAAAAGTGTTTTTATGAAATTGCCTGAAACAGCATCGTATTTATTCAGCCACATGTGATTTTGGTCGCGGTTTACAACGGCAACAAAAATGTATTTTTCGTCGGGGCTCCAGCTTACATTAGTCAGATATTGCTCGGCAGGTTCACCTGTTTTGAGGTAAATAACCAGGTTTTTTGAAGGATCATAAACCCCGATTGTAACATGATGACTTGCCATTCCGGCCATTGGATAACGGATATTTTCGACTTTGGCGATGCGTTCGTCAATATTCACAAGCGGATATTCGGTTACCATGGTTTCGTCCATGCGGTAAAATGCCAGCAAATTACCTTTTGGCGACCAGAAAGTTCCGCCATCGATTCCAAATTCATTGCGATGTACCGTTTTTCCGTTTACTATCCCTTTGTCGGAATCGTTTGTAACAGCCATAGTTTTCCCCTTATCCGAAATGTACAGGTTGTTCTCTTTTGTGAATGCAATTTTGCCGTTTACAGGTTCGATATCCACATTTTCGCCGGTAGATTCGTATGAATTCAAAACGCTGAGATCCTTAGTTAACATATTAAACCTGAAAACCTTAGAATCGTTAGTATATCGAAAAGTATTTTCATCATCCCATTTAAATGCAGGTAGCGATTTCAATTTTTTAAACTGACCTTTTTCAATTGCCAGATTCAGATCGTCGAGCGAAAAAATGGTATCAGTAGCCCCCGTTTTAATCGTGCTTTGGACAATACGGTTATTGGCATTCCAGGTAAAAAGATTGTTGCTGCGCCATTGCAGATTAGATAATGATGCCGGATACAGTTTCCTGTTCATCAGATCGTCGATGGTAAGGAGTTTTTGCTGAGCAAATAATTGCGAAACAGCAATTAACAATAATGCCAGTAGGGTGGAGGTGGTTTTTTTATTCATTTTGTTTTAATTTGTTACAACCCGTAGAGACGCGATGCTCGCGTCTCAAAAATGCCATTAAAAA
>CAZBZA010000725.1:0-2004 GCA_964495865.1 uncultured Lentimicrobiaceae bacterium | reverse complement strand
CCTAGCCTTTATAACGGATCCATTTCCACAATTCCCTGTAACTCGATTTTTTACCATACATCAGGATGCCGGTGCGGTATATTTTGGCTGCAAGCCAGGTTGTGAACAGGAAGCCAAGTATTAATAATCCTCCGGAAAGTGCAATTTCCCATGCAGGTACGCCGAAAGGTATGCGCACCATCATAATGACTGGTGATGTTAAAGGTATCATCGAAAGCCAGAATGCAAGCGGACTTTCAGGATTCTGTATAACTGTTTGAGCTACTACCAGGGCGAGAATAAGCGGAACTGTAATCGGTAACATAAACTGCTGGGTGTCCGTTTCGTTATCCACCGCCGAACCTATAGCTGCAAAAAGAGCTGCATATAAAAGGTATCCGAAAAGGAAATAGAACAGGAAAGCCATGATCATTACCGGCAGATTGATAGACGAAAACGCTTCAAAAACTTCATCAAGCTGATCATTCCCGGTATTGGCGGTTACTGAGTTTGGTGCTGCTGGGGCGGCTTCGTTTGGAAGCGCAATATTTTGTCCGGCTATTTTCGCCTGCTCTACAGGGGTTTTCTTAAACTGATCGGGAAAGGCAGCCTGTATTGCCGTGATAATTATAAACGTAAACGCAATCCAAAGCAAAAACTGAGTGAGGCCTACGAGCGCAACGCCTAAAACTTTGCCCATCATCAACTGGAATGGTTTAACCGATGAAACAATTACTTCGACAATACGATTGGTTTTTTCCTCAATAACGCCACGCATCACCTGTGCGCCAAACAGGAAAATAAACATATAAATCATTATACTGGCAACATATCCCACAACCATGGTAAGTTCAGTAAAGCTTTTTTGCTCCTTTCCTTCATCATCTGTTTTGTAGGTGGTTATTTTTACATCGGTACGAATGTTTTTCAAAATGGTTTCGCTCATCAGATCTTCAGCAGTGGTATCTCTTCCAACCTGGTAACCGGGTGTATTGCGTAAAATTTCTTTCCTGATTTCGGCAGCAAGTTTATGCTTCTCGAGTTCGCGGCTCATCACCCCCGAAATATATCCCTTGAGGTTAAGCGTAGGCTGCTTGTCCGAATAAATTATCGCGTTGTCAGGGATATTCAGCTGGGTTGCTGGAATATGCAGCAAAAGGAAATTGCCCTGTTTTGTGAGGGTTTCTTTTGCTTCCTGCAAATCAGTTACTACAGGTATGAATGTATAGTTTTCGTTGTTTTCGAATTTGTTAAAAAACAACCCGGTTTCGTCCAATACACTTATTAGTTGACTGTCGTCCTGACGGCTGGCCAGGTATACCGGAAGCACAAAAAGGGAAGCCATCAGAATCGGCCCCAGAATAGTCATTACAATAAATGATTTTTTCTTAACCTTAGTCAGGTATTCGCGTTGTATAATGAGAAATATCTTGTTCATAGCTTTATATTTCAGGATTCCAGGATATGATTTGCGTTAACGGAATTTACGGTGGAAATGAAAATATCATTCATTGACGGAATCAACTCATTGAAAGTTATGATACTCACATGAGGAATCAAGGCTGTAAGTAAGTCATTAGGACCCCGACCAGCTGATAAGCGGAAAGTTGCCGAACAAACGCCATCATCGAAGGTGGAACTTAAAACTTCAATTCCTGTTTCGTGCAACTCGTATGGAGTTCCGCTGAAATTACGGTATTGAACCTCATAACTATTGGTGAAATATTGGCGTTTTATTTCTTTTACAGGCCCATCGAGAATTTTAACTGATTTATTGATCAACGCAATGTTATCGCAAAGTTCTTCGACCGATGCCATATTGTGTGTTGAAAAAATAATGGTGGCACCGTTTTTACGAAGTTCCAGAATCTCATCCCTCAGCAGGTTCACGTTGATTGGATCGAAACCGCTAAATGGCTCATCGAATATCAGCAATTTGGGTTCGTGAACCACAGTGACGACAAACTGAATTTTCTGCTGCATCCCTTTCGAAAGCTCTTCTACTTTTTTATCCCACCACCCTTG
>CAZBZA010000724.1:0-2010 GCA_964495865.1 uncultured Lentimicrobiaceae bacterium | reverse complement strand
AAGATTGTCCACTATAGTTCCCTGGCTTATTTCCCTCTCACATTTATCGCAGCAGTGGCCATAAATGATTTATTGAATGGTAGTTTGAAATGGCGTAAATGGCTGAGTGTGATGCTGATTATGTTTGCATCGCTTTTCGCAATCGTAGTTTCTGTTCTGCCATTGGTCGAAAAATTTAAAGAAAAAATTATTGTATCAGGCGTTATCAAAGATGATTTCGCCGTTGCAAACCTGCAGGCCGATGTAAAATGGACAGGTTTCGAATGGTTGCTTGGCTTGTTCCTTTTATCTGCAGTTATTTATACCGTTATCCTGGCAAAAAAGCAGGAAATAGGTAAAGCCTTAACAGTGCTTTTTGGTTCAACCACTATTTTTATTGCGCTGATAATCATAATTTTTCCCTACCGGATTGAAAAATATTCGCAACGGGCAGTTATTGATTTCTATATATCGAAAGCTACCGAAAAGTGTTATGTGCTTAATTCGGGTTATTTCAGTTATGCGCCACTTTTTTACACGCAAAAAATGCCCGCTGATTCTGCCCGACCCATGTGGTTACTTACCGGAAATATCGATCGTCCGTTTTATCTGGTGTTGAAAGAACCTCATTATAATAAATGGAAACATATTATTCCGGCTATGACCGTATTGTACAAAAAGAACGGATTTGTGTTTCTGGCGAGGTACCCATCTGGCTTTTCGCAACCGGTAATCAAGTGAAAAATGCATTTTATAGCTCTTTAATCTTTGTTTTTTAATAATCAATAAATCATGAAAATCATCTCCTACTCAGGTTTACTGCTCTTGCTTATGTATTTAATTTCAGGATGCGATGGCTCCGGCGGATTTGGAAATTCCGGCAGCGACACGCTGAAAGAAGGCGAGAAACCCAATTTTTACGAAAACGGGAAGTTGCATTTTATAGTTACTTATAAAGATGGCAAAGCAAACGGAAGAGTAAGGGAATACTATTCTGACGGGAAATTATATATGGATGCAATTTACAAGGATGATCACCGTCATGGTAAGTGCACTCACTTTTTTAAGAACGGGAAACCGTTTACTGTTTCATACTATGTGAACGGGGCAAAGGATAGCATTGAAACTAAATTTTATGAAAGTGGCCAGCTTTTATCCTACACTCCATATAAGAATAATAAAATACAGCCCGGGCTTAAGGAATTTAAGAAAGACGGAACGCCAATTGTCGATAATAACAGCCTCATAATATCGGAAGTGGACCATACAGCACTGGAAGGGAAGTATTTTGTATACGTAAGACTTAAAACACCCCGTAAGAATGCAAAGTTTTATTATTCGATGCAGTCGGAAGCCGGATCGAGAGAATTGCTCAAAATGTCCGATGGTGCAGGTGTTCTTGTAGTACCTGTATCTGCGGGTAGTTTCGTTATGAAAAAAATGATTTTTGAAGCGGAATATAAAACTCCTAAAGGAAATACTATGCGTTTGCAGAAGTTTTACAACCTGTCTATTGACCTTTAATATCCGTTAATTCAGCTCTTTTAATTTGGTTTTGATTTCGTAATTATCAGGATCATAGGTTAAACCCTTTTTTAAGGCTGCTTTGGCTTTAGTAGTATTTCCTGTTTTAAAATAGTAGGAACCGGCTGCGCTGTAAACTGATGCAGGGTTGCAGCTATACATGCTCTTTTCGTCATAATAGTTACCTTCAATAAATACATTGAGCAATTGTTCGCCTTCAGTTGGATTTTTCATCCTGAATGCTTCATCGGCTTTTCGCAAAAGCAACTGGCAACGGTTAGTTTTAAATATTTCGAAGTCCATAACAGCTGGATATTTTGCTGCAAGTGTATCGTATATGTCCAGCCTGTTTCTATCATAACCTCCGTAACCGGTTAAAATACTCAGACTTCTTTGCATCTGGCTTTTAATATAGGCAGATTTATTCCCATTGATATATTGATTGTACATAAAATCAAATGCTTCATCGTCCTTTTCTTCTATCTGAAGGTACGAAATGTAGTTTTC
>CAZBZA010000723.1:0-2010 GCA_964495865.1 uncultured Lentimicrobiaceae bacterium | reverse complement strand
CGCGTTCAAAGGTTCAATTGTCAAATTGCCGAATTGTCGAATTGTCAAATTGTTAAATAGTCGAATTGCCAAATCCTGTGCTAAGACAGTATCTTTCGCCCCTCGCCTTGTCTCCTTGTCTCCTTGTCTCCATGGAACCCTCGTCTCCCCCTACTTCCCGCCTTCTCCCGTTACTTCCTGCAAATCAACATCTGTATTTTCTTCCAGTATTGCCAGCACTGACTTAATATCGTAAACACTGTTATTTTTGCGGTTACCTAATACAATTATTACTATATCAGCTTCCATATCCATCCAGAACATGGTACTGTAGCCAGCCCACCATCCTCCGTGATATACGTAATGTACCTTTTTCATGTCATCCGGATCGGTCATCAGCCGGAATCCAAGTCCATAATTATGCCTGCTTTTACGTTCGAAACTTCGAGGTGTAAATGCCTCCGCAAGCCAATGTTTATTTAGCAGACAACCCGAATGCAATGCAAAATACCAACGGTTCATGTCACCCACCGATGAGAAAATTCCTTTGTCGCCATATACACCGTCGTAAAATTCCCTTTCACGCTTTTTGTTGCCCTGATGTCCTGATGTTCGGCAACGCAGAACATTTTCGGGAGCAATTGTATCCACAAAAGTATGTGTCATCCCCAACGGTTCAAATATGCGGGTACGCATGAATTCGGGGTAACTCATTTCACTTACCTTCTCAATAATGGAAGCCAGCAAAATAAAATTGGTGTTGTTATAATTAAAGCTTCTTCCCGGTTTATTGTAAGGTGCAGGTAAAGGATTTGCATCTTCGAACCACTTTAGTATTGTGTCGTTGCATGGCTCAGCAGTTTTAATTTTCCTTTTATCTTCAAAACAATACATATAATTAGGTAACCCACTGCGATGGCTCAGAAGATTCTCAATAGTAATTCCATGATATGGAAATGCAGGGATATATTGTTGAATTGAATCGTTCAGATTAAGTTTTCCATCCTGTGCCAGTATTAAAGCAGCAGTTGCCGTAAATGTTTTGCTGATGGATGCAAGCTGAAATGACGAATTTAGGGTTAATGAATCTTTCTGACTCAGGTTCGCATAGCCAAACATTCCCTGGTACAGGGTCACGCCTTTCTGTGCAATTAAAACAGCGCCGTTAAATCCTTGTTTTTTTGCTTTTTTTATAAAAAGTGTATCGAGGGAAAGATTTTTTTTGCCAGCATGTATTTGCTTCCTGATTTGAGCTTCTTCCTCAGGTGTAAGCATTTCCCTCTGCATGCAGTCAGTAACCTGCTGAATTTCTTCTTTAGGTTTATGCGAACACCCTGTTAGTGTAACTATAAGTATAACAGGGAATAAGAGCTGGAGAATATAACGGGCGATCAGTTTCACAGGTTGGGGGATTTATGTTTTACAAAAAAAACAAAACCCTGACTGCAACCGACACAGTAGAGGTAGAGGTTGTTAACAAAAGATTGTTCAATACCTGTTGGATAGGTATTGCAAAGGGAAGGAGGTACACGGATTTTTTTAAGATGGATAGTGGACGATTCGGGCAAAGTTACAGATAGTCATTGGTTTATATTCAGAAAATATCTTAAATTCAGTGAAGTAGCTTTTTCGAAGTGCCTTTTATTAGTTTCTTCAATTTTATATTTTAAAGAGAAAAAATCAGCACCATTGCAACATTCAAAGAATCTCTAATTCATATTTCTGATCATTTTCAGTCATTTTATACCGTACAACAATGATCTGCACTTAAATTCAATGTTAATTTTTCTGATTTTTTCAGACAATTTATTTTAATGTTCAATAAAGGAACTTGCCACAGGTCTATTCCCTCTTTTATTTTCCTGCTTCTCTCCGATTTTTAATCATTTTATCAAATAATTTTTACCTTTGGACGCATAAATCAATTTCTGCTATGAGCATACTTGTTAATAAAGATTCCAGAATTATAGTTCAGGGTTTTACCGGTAGCGAAGGTACTTTCCACGCCACCCAGATGATAGATTACGGAAC
>CAZBZA010000722.1:0-2011 GCA_964495865.1 uncultured Lentimicrobiaceae bacterium | reverse complement strand
CTTTTTATGTGAAAGCTGAATCGCCGGCCAATAATTTTGAAATAAAATTTGCCGATAAATCAGGTGATAACGTTTGGTGGGTGAGCAACCGCAACTACGAGTTCCCGACTGAATGGAAAAAGATTACCATCAAAAAACGCCATATCAGCTTTGCATGGGGACCGACAGCCGATCAGCATCTAAAACGAATTGACCGGATCGAATTTACAATCGCATCCTTCGTTGGTGGAAAAGGAACCATCTGGCTCGATGATTTCAAGTTTGAAGCTTTGCCGCCCGAAACGCAAACTTATCCGCTGCCTGCTGCAACAGCATCTTCATCATTAAAAAAACATGCACCTGCTTTATTATTCGATAATTCGGATGAAACCTCCTGGCAAAACAGCAAATCTGCAGCACAGAGCGTTACTATTGATTTCAAAGCCCGCAGGGAATTCGGCGGCTTGCAGATCAACTGGCTGAAAGGTAAATCAGCAAAGAGCTTTGATATCCTGCTTTCAACCGATGGCAAAGCCTGGGAAAAAGTTTATTCCGTGCAATCCAATCAGAGTAATGTAAGTTTTATCCGGTTACCCGAAGCTGAAGCTAAGTACATGAAGATAAACCTTATAAGCAGTATTTCCGAAGGTTATGGAATTAATGAAATTAAGTTTCTGAACATCAAGGAATCCCTATTACCGAATGATTTCCTGATTTACACAGCAAAAAACTCTCCTGTTGGAAACTACCCGAGGTACTTTTCGGAGCAGGCCTCCTTCTGGACCGTTGCCGGTGTAAACAATGATGTTAAAGAGGCTATGATTAACGAAGACGGAATGGTTGAAGTGGATAAAGGTCTTTTCTCCATAGAGCCGCTGATTAAAATGAATGATTCTGTTTACAACTGGAGCAATGTTAAATCGCTTCAATCATTAGGATCTTCGGACAATAGCCGTGATTTTAATTTTATCCCAACCGTTACCTGGCAACTAAAAGATCTGAAATTTGAGACTTCAGTTACTGCAACCGGCGAAGCCAATACGAATTCGAAGCTTGATATTCGCTATACATTTACAAATACTTCGGATGGACCGCAGAATTTTGAATTTTATTTATTGATTCGTCCATATCAGGTTAATCCCTACTACCAGTTTCTGAATCTTACCGGCGGAGTTGGTAAAATCAAATCCATAAAAGAAGAGGAAAACTACTTGTCAGTAGATGATAAAGTTGTTTTCTTCCAAAAAAAATACGATGCCTTCGGTGCAAACGTCCCTGATGAAGGAAATCTAGTTGAACTTATCCGTAACGGGAAAATGCCAGTGAGTAAATCAGCTGTTGATAAAAGCGGTTTGGCTAATGGTGTAGTTAAATATTCAATGCATCTCAATCCCGGCGAAAGCACCGAATTGTTTGCAGCAGTTCCTTTTTATGGTAAAAATATACCTGGCGATAAAGATGTTAATACTGATATTTCAGCCGAATTTGCCAAATCCAATGATTTCTGGAAAGCGAAAGTCGAACATATTAAATTCAACCTGCCGCCATCGGCCGACAGAATCGTAAACACATATAAAGCAAACCTGGCATATATTTTAGTGAACAGGGATAATGCTGGCATTCAACCCGGCTCGCGTTCATACGAAAGAAGCTGGATACGCGATGGCGCTTTAACTTCTTCCGCACTTTTAAAATCCGGTATCGTTCAGGAAGTGAAAGATTTTATCGACTGGTACGCTGCACATCAATACGAAAACGGCAAGGTTCCCTGCGTTGTTGATTTCAGAGGCCCTGATCCGGTTCCGGAGCATGACAGCCATGGCGAATTGATTTACCTTATCCGCGAATATTTTAACTTTACTCAGGATACAGCTTTTCTGAAATCCAAAAACAGTAATGTTTTAAAGGCAGTTGAATACATCGAAGCTTTGGTTGCCGAGCGTTCGACAGATCATTATAAAAACGGTAACGACAGCATCCGGGCTTATTACGGGCTTGTTCCTGAATCAATCAGCCACGAAGGATATTCGGC
>CAZBZA010000721.1:0-2012 GCA_964495865.1 uncultured Lentimicrobiaceae bacterium | reverse complement strand
TAATTACTTTTCATAGTATTAAAATTTAGGATTTCCTACTCGTAAGGCTTTTCGGTGTCACCTCGTTTATTAAAGTGGTTTCTGAACTCCACTCTTTAAATTTCCTTTTTTGACACTTTGGGTGGTCAGCCCGAATTTTGACTGCTGTGTGGTTTTACTATTTGGTTAATGGTTGAGACTTTGATAGGTTTTAGATTTGTTGATACATAGCTGATGGCTATGATGAATGTGTGCGGAACAAAACTTTAAATCTTACTTTTCGTATATTCACTGTCTATTTATCTTTGATGCATCGAATTGATATTCCATAAGTTTTAGGTACGTCTATATTACTGGTCATAAGTTCTGGCGAATTTATTGCCCATTTAAATGCGTTGGGGTCTGCAGACCAAAAAGAAGCGTAGAATCCTAAATTTTTATAAACTCCTTCGCCGTCGCGGTATCCCCCGGGCAAAGCTGTATAACCTGAACTGTTGTCAGCAACAACATTGTTAAACCAATGTACTGAACCTATTTCCATAAGCCTTCTTGCTTTGTATTCAACAAATTCGGCTAAGGCCAGATATTCAAGGCCTGTAGGAACATGCCAGCCTTCCGGCGAAATAGTTCGGGCATCGTTCATTGCATGCCAGTTATATAGATTTCCGTAAATGCCTGCATTGGCATAATCGTTATTATACTCGCAGTATGCAGCTGTGGTTTGGTTCGACCATTGCACTGCATCAGGAACACGAGGTATCGAGTCGCCGTTGCGAAATCTTGTAGTTTTCAAATTTTCGATCATCCAAACCTGGTTTCCGATGGTTACGATGTGGTAAAAATTCCCATCAATGTCAGTTACTCCAACCGGAGCTAACACGTTTATTCTTACTGTCTTACTAATCGAATTGTAAGCAACTGAATCAGTTGGTTTGAAATCAACTTTTAGTTCCTGATCAGCACCTTCATTCAATATTGTACCTATGCCCGGTGTGTAAACAAAGGTACCTTGTACATTAGCGGAAGCATTTAATTGAATAGTACTCAAGGGAGTTTCGTAATGAATATCATCGGGGTTCGACCAATTTAGTAAAGGATTTTCTTTTGAATCCTTTTCATCTTTCTTACAACTGTTTATTGCAAATACGAAAAGACTAAATATTAAAAGCTTCGCAATCCAGGTTTTCTGATTCATCGTAATTTTTGAGTTATTCATATTTATGATTAGTGATTAAGGCAAACAGGATAAACAGCTCGGGCGATGAAGCTCTAAATATCCTCCAAATCCTGACATTTGATATAATCTTGTTATAGCTAGCTATTTTTTGGTTATCGGTCGTACTTTCAAATAGTCTTCAATATTAATATTCGCTGGTAACGCTTTCTGCAGTGCTTCTGTTGGTTTAAACCAAACAACGACTGTATCTTTTCTACTCCGAAGTTTTGTTTCACTCATGCAGATGGCTACCGGGAAAAGTTTCATATCCTTCGGCAAAGTTTCGTCATCCAGGCTTAGCTTTCCTTTCTCATTACCGATTAACACAGGATAAAAGTCATTTTTCGTTGTTTCCAGGTTCAATAATAATTTTTCAGGCTTATTTTTAGCCACTATTACGTCTTTCGCAGTGTAGTGCATGGTTGTCAAATAGTTGTCGCTGCAACAATAAAAGCTTAAATAGGAGTTCGGCAGATTATCCTTTTCGTAATCAGGATTATAGTTCTTGTAAAACACGCCATGATCGTTAAGCACTATACCTAAAGGCTTTAATTGATCAGAATTCAAAAACAAAAATTCCGGTTTTGTTGGATTTGTCCAACTACTGATTACCACGATTGCAATAAAAGCTAAAAAGAGTTTTGTCTTCATGATGTCAAATTTTTATAGTTAATACTGGGTTTTTCTTTCATATGCCTGAACGGTGACTTTATAACTTATACGGGATTAAAATATTGCGCAACTACATGAAAACATTTATGACACCCCTTCGGGGTTTTGGTTTGATTTATCTGTTTTTATTATAATAATTTCATCC
>CAZBZA010000720.1:0-2022 GCA_964495865.1 uncultured Lentimicrobiaceae bacterium | reverse complement strand
AGTTTTTACACATATTGTTCAATTCCCTTGCATTTGACAAATTCATATTATTTCTTATTCCGCTGATTATATGCTTGATGTAAGTTTCTCAGCAGACTCTATTTTAAAGCTTTGGCGAAATAGGATTTCCCGGCTGTTGAAGCCTTAATAAGATATGCGCCTTTTGGTACAGGATTTCCTTCATTATTGCATCCATCCCAATGCACGGTGAAATCATTAAGCACCAATTTCTTCTGAAAAATTATCCTTCCTTCAATATCAGTAATACTTATTTCTGCTTTTTTACCAGAAATTCCAGGAACTGAAATGGAAAGAGATTGCACAAACGGATTCGGAAAAATATTTAAGCCTTCAGTAAAGGCACTTTTCGAATAAATGGATGTAGTTCCGTTAAATTCATACACTCCCATATCAATCCGGCTGTTTGCAATACGCGCAGCACCTGCCAGGTCTAAGGCAGGAAGGTTCAGGAATCCGGCGTCAGGTGTTCCTGCATCAATACAGGATGAGGTTGCCAGAAGCTGAAACGGGAACAATCCGCTGCCTATAAAATCAGGGTTTTCATTCAGGTTGTTGAGGTATTGCCCTTGGTAACCCTGCTGCCCGCCGCTTCCTTCGAAACCAGCGGTATCGCCTTCGATATTGCAGTAATAGAAATTTGGCGCCGAATTCACATCCCATATGTAAACACTTACGCCCAATCCGTTGTTGCCCCATATTATTGAATTGTACATGGAAGGTGATGCTGAATCGTTGCAATATAATCCACCGGCATAAGCCGCATCATTACCCGAAACAGTAAAATTTGTAAAAACAGGAAACGACCTGATACAGCAAATACCGCCACCAAAAAACAAAGCGCCGTTGTTTATCACAAGGTTGTTACTCATTGTGCGCGAAGGGTAGGAGCGAAGTACACCCATAGCACCGCCCAGCCCGCTGAAATTATGCTGCATCGTGTTATTATCGAATGTTGGATCGCTGTTATCAAAGGAAACTGCTCCTCCTACGCCGGTTGAAGTGTTTTCGTAAAATTGATTGTTGACAATAACCGGTGAACTGTTCATGCTGCAAATTCCTCCGCCGTAACCATATATAGTGCCTGTATTCCCCGAATAGTTCTCTCTGAAAACACATTTTTCTATCTGTGCATCAGAGTTTCTAAGATAAACCGCGCCACCACTGTAATAGGAATAATTGTTGAAAAACAGGCAATTAACAATGCTCAGTTTATCAAAATCATGAGCAAGAATTGCTCCACCGTAACAATTGGCTGAATCTTCAGTGGCTTTGCTGAATTCGAACCGGCAGTAAGAAAATATTGACGAATCCTGAGTGCTTTCTACCTGCCTGAACCGGATCCCTGACCAGCCCCCACGGCCCTGGGTTTGTGCATTAAAATTGGAAGTATCGCGTATGGTGAAAATTATTGTGTCGCCTGGCAAACCAATTGCTTTGATACTGCCTTTTACCTCAATGCGGTAATAGGATTGAAACTGAATGAAAGTGCCCGGCGAAATTACAAGTATTTCACCTTGAGGCACAGTAAGGTTACCCTCCACAAGAACGGTGTCGGCTGTCCAGGAGCCGTTTACATTTCCGCTAACGGTAACCGAAGTTGCCAATGTTTCGAAACAGGTAACAGCTAGAAAAATTAGTATGAGAAAGGTTTTCATGTGATTATGCTGAAAAGGGATTCTATTTATGGCAAAAGTAAAATTCTTTTGCTGATTCAGAATAGTATAAAATCTGAATCTTGTGATTTTATCTTTTCATGATTTAAACAGGACATTTAGTTTCGATTGCACTATTCGTGAATTTCATCTGTTTATTTTTTAATTTTTTACGGGTCAGATGGAATACGCCATGAGAATAATCATTCCGGTTGGTGAGCAAATTTTCTGCTCATGGCTATTTCATCTGTTTATTTTTTAATTTTTTACGGGTCAGATGGAATACGCCATGAAAATAATCATTCCGGTTGGTGAGCAAATTTTCTGCTCATGGCTATTTCATCTGTAT
>CAZBZA010000719.1:0-2023 GCA_964495865.1 uncultured Lentimicrobiaceae bacterium | reverse complement strand
TTTACACAACAAGGTATTTCGCACTTTCATACTCTCCTTTAACGCCTTCATCCTTTTTGTTTTTACATCAGTTTACTGCCACTCTACCTTTATGGCTTCAAAAGGCAATTCACTGATATTTAAACTTTAAAATGAAAAAAATGAAAAAAATTACCCTTTTCGGCTGGTCATGGCGCTTTTTAGCCTTACTCATTTTGTTTTATGTATGTTACCTGGGTGGGGCCCAAACCATAAGCGGAAAGCTCCCCGATATTACGCCCGAGCCCGGATTAGTCTCCGTCGGTATTGGTTTGCTTTTGGTAGGAATTACCAATACATTACTGGTGGCAGCACTTGTATTAAGCTCGCGGTGGAGAAGTTTACGCCTTACGCTTTTATTGTCAATGGCTTATTTTGGTGCGGTGACTTTTGTTATGCAAATCGAAACCTGGTATTTTTTGTCCGACATTACCGTTAATGCGGAATTAATGCCCTATCTGTTCGTAATGGGATTACCGGTAGCGTTTCTGTTCGTGCCTTTATCCGTCTGGATTTTAGGTAAAGGACGTAACCTGAACAGTACAACTTCAGTTAACACCATCGCAATTCCTTTCAGGCAATGGATATGGAAGTTGGGATTAATAGCTGTAGCTTATGTTACCTTATACTGGCTGGCCGGCTATTTTATTGCATGGCAAAATCCCGAACTCCGCGCTTTTTATGGTAGTCCCGGAGCAATAACACCATTCTGGGAGCATACCGCAAATACGCTCCGGACAAATCCGGGCTTGTTCCTTTTCCAGGTAATGCGCGCTATGATCTGGACTCTTTGTGCGCTTCCGGTAATTTTCGGATCAAAGCTTAATGCTTGGTGGACAGCCTTACTGGTGGCGTTGCTTTTCAGCATTCCACAAAACCTGGGTCACATCATGGAAAACTCACTTATACCCGGAGCCAGTGTACGTTTAAGCCATTTTATCGAAACAGCTTCTTCCACTTTTATTTTTGGTCTCATCGTAGTTTGGCTGTTGCATCGGAAACATGAATCTGTAAAAGACCTTTTTGGAAGCAAGTTGTCAAAAACATCAGGATAAAAATAATTCAAAATGGCTGTGACTTCATTGGGATCGTAAGAGGGCATTACACGCAGTATCAACATTAATTCAAAAATCAAACTAAAAATAATGAAAACACAAACCATAAAAAAAGGAAGAACAATCGCAATTTTAATACTTATTTTCTTTGGAAATTTTACAATGGCACAGACCCCTGCAGTTGATATAGAAGCTGAAAAGATACTAACGAACTATATTTCAGCCATAGGTGGTGAAAAAGCATTATCAAAAATAGAAAATATCGTTAGTAAATCTGATGCGCTTTTTGTTGAAGCGGGATTAACCATAAACAGGGAGATGGTTCAGGATAAAACAAACAAGCTATACATAAAAGTTTATTCTCCTCAAACCGGTGAGCTTTACAGGGGTTTTGACGGAGATACATTCTGGGAAAAAAGTAAGTCAGCAATCCGGGTAATTGATGACGAAAACAGAATGAGCTATCTGAATGAATTTGCATTTATGCGTTTCGCCCAATGGAAAAAGAATTTATTCGATTTTGAATATCTGGGTCTGGATAGTATTGATGGGAACGTATTTCACGGAATTGTTGTAAAAACTATCTATGGAGTTAAAGAGACATGGTATTTCAATACAACTGATTATTTGCTGTCCTATACCAGCGAGCAACTTGAAATGACCCGGGGAGAAATAACCGTCGTTACTAAATTTATCGATTACAGGGAAGTGGATGGCGTGAAACACTCTTTTTCCCAATCAATAAAAATGGGGGAAAGAAACAGGAAAATTACTTACAGCAGTATTTTGCATAACCAGGTTCTTGATCCGGAATTATTCGTGAAGCCAATCAGCAATTAATTGGTTGCTCATTCTTCACCAATGTAGTAGGTCAAATATTGCTATTAAACCTATTCGCTGCGGACTATTAAAAATATAAATTTTAATGTGAATCATTAAAAGCATCTATT
>CAZBZA010000718.1:0-2046 GCA_964495865.1 uncultured Lentimicrobiaceae bacterium | reverse complement strand
CCATGGTATTGTTTACAATGTTAGTTTTGATAGTAAATACGAAAAGTGATCCTTGTTCAGGAATTGATTCGACCCAAATATGGCCTCCAAGCAATTCGACCAATGCTTTTGAAATTGCAAGTCCCAGCCCGAAGCCTATTACTGGCGCAGCTCCAGCTGATTCAACCTGGCGGAATCTCTCGAAAACGAGATTTTGGTTTTCAACAGGAATACCTATTCCGGTATCTTTTACCCAGAACATCATTTCATTATCCGAAAAATCAGCTCCGATTTCGATACGGCCTTTTGCAGTAAACTTTATTGCATTGGTTATCAAATTAATAAGAATCTGGCGCAACCTGTTAGGATCGGAATTAATTTCCTGCTCCTGAAATGCTTTTGTACTGCTGAAAACCACATTAACCCCTTCAGCATTCCGGTATGATGCACTTTCAAATTGATATTTAAGCTCTTCAATGAGCCTGGCAGGTACAAAACTGCGATTGGCTATAACCAGTTTCCCCGATTCAAGTTTCGAAATATCGATCAGATCGCTAAGCAGCGAAATCAATGCATTCCCGTTATTCTGAATAATATGAAGATAACGTTCACGCTCGGCGTCAGTGAGGTTTTTATCAGCCAGCAGTTCCGAAAATCCTATAATTCCATTGAGCGGCGAACGGATTTCGTGCGACATATTTGCAAGAAAAGCCGTTTTGTTCAGATTGGCCCTCTCTGCTATCATTGTAGCTGTTTCAGCATTCTTTACTGAACGGATTTCTTCTGTAATGTCGTATGCTATAGCATGATACCGTCGGGGGAAAGTCTCATTTTCGTATTGAGCCGATATACTTACTTTAAAATATTTTTCTTCACCACTATTAAGTATGCAGCAAATATCTTCATTAAATTTTCCGGTACGAAAATATTCCTGTAACGAAAAACGAACTTTATCACGATCCTGCTTTCTGACGGCCTTAATCAACAAGCCCGGTTTAGCTATTATTTTGCCCAAAGGGAAAGGAAGAATATTTCGGCAACTGTTATTCATATAGATAACCCCTTTGTTATCCCATATCCAATGCAGGGTTTCAACATTTTCAATCGAATCAAAAAACATTGATGACAAGGATTTTTCGGTGGAAGTTGTATCAATGTCCATCTTCAGGTGAAAAATATTAACCCCGTCCGGATTATAGACCTGGTCGTTACTTACTGCCAGGCAAGCCTTTATTTTTTTGTTATTTGGCGTATTCAGATTTATTCCATGCGAATGGCTGATTTCATCTGTTGACATTCGGCTTAGCATGGTAAAATTGATGAGCGCGTCGGGACTGACAAGCGAGGCAAAATCTTTCCCAAACACTTCAAGTGGCTGATATCCTGTTAATTTAAAAAAAGCTTTATTTGCAAACATGATATTTCCTGATGAAATCATAACAATGCCTTGTTCTGTATTAGCATTCTTTTGGGATGGAGAATCTCCTGATGAAACTGTTTTCAATACATTTTTACGTGAACCCAAGGCCTGTCCGGCCAGGTAAAGTATTCCGTTGCCGCCAACCGGCTGCAGGAAGTTTAAGCTAAAAAAGGCTGCTGATAATTTTCCGGAGTAACTGAACCTGATAATACTTGCAATAATAAGAAATATTCCAAAAATGAATATCGCCTGAACTACCATCGGCATACCCGAACCTATTGATAGTCCGTAATATACAAAGCGCGCCAGAGGAAGAAGTAAAATACCGGAAAATCCATCCGTTATCTGAATGATAACAATAGCCAAAATAATAAGGAATGTTCCGTAGCTCAGATATTTACTTTTAGTTTTCAAAGTAGTACGAGTTATAATAGTTAGAGAGTCAGGCGAGTTAGTAAGTCAATCAGGAAAAAGGAGCACGAGTGTAATCTGATGTATTTAGTAGTTTATTACCCTATGTAGAAAAAGTAATAAAGAAAATCGGGAAATTTCAAGAAAATATAATTAAGTTGTTAGTTTTAAACATTATGCCATTGTTTGACAACAGAGCTTAATGAGCTAGAGTTTTTGATTTAATACAATAGCTA
>CAZBZA010000717.1:0-2049 GCA_964495865.1 uncultured Lentimicrobiaceae bacterium | reverse complement strand
ACCGGATCATTCGGCAATGCCGTGCTGAACCGATTTCTTGACACTGATATCAAAGAAATACGCATTTTTTCGCGCGATGAGAAAAAGCAGGATGATATGCGGCATCAGTATAAAAATCCAAAAATAAAATTCTATATCGGGGATGTGCGCGACCGCCGTAGTGTTGATAATGTGATGCCGGGTGTTGACTATATTTTCCATGCCGCAGCCCTCAAACAGGTGCCCTCGTGCGAGTTTTTCCCTACACAGGCCGTCCGCACCAATGTGCTGGGAACCGAAAATGTACTGGATTCGGCCATACTTCATGGTGTAAAAAACGTAGTGGTACTGTCAACCGACAAAGCTTGCTACCCTATTAACGCCATGGGAATGAGCAAAGCCCTGATGGAAAAAGTAGCCATTGCCAAAGGTCGTTCCCTGGGCAAAGATTCAGCCACTACCATCTGCTGTACACGCTACGGTAATGTTATGGCTTCGAGAGGATCGGTGATTCCGCTCTTTATCGATCAGATTAAAGACGGGAAAGACCTCACCGTTACCGATCCCAACATGACCCGCTTTATGATGACACTCGGTGATGCTGTCGACCTGGTAATCTATGCCTATACCCATGGTGCAAACGGTGATCTGTTTGTTCAAAAAGCTCCTGCTGCTACCATCGAAATACTTGCCGAATCACTTATCGAAATGTATCACTCATCGGTAAAAGTAAAAACCATTGGAACCCGGCACGGGGAAAAATTGTATGAAACACTGGTTACCCGCGAAGAAATGGCAAAAGCTACCGATATGGGTAACTATTACCGTGTTCCCTGCGACGAACGCGACCTGAACTACGATCAGTATTTTACCGACGGACAGGAAAAGGTTTCGAAAATTGAAGATTATCATTCGCACAATACACACAGGCTTGATAAAACAGGAATGAAACAATTGCTGCTTCAACTGGATATTATAAAGCAGGATAAGGCAATATGAACATACTGATTACCGGTGCCAAAGGCTTTGTAGGAAAAAATCTTGTGGCTGAATTGCATAACCAGGGTTTTTCGGATCTCCTGGAGTATGATATAGATACTCCTCCTGCCTTGCTCGATGAATATGCTTCAGCGTGTGAATTCGTTTTTCACCTTGCCGGTGTAAACAGACCTGAAAATCCCGGTGAATTTATGACCGGAAATTACGGTTTTACACTGCAACTTCTCAACGCCCTTAAAAATGCCGGTAACAAGGCTCCTATAGTAATCACTTCGTCCACCCAGGCTGCATTGGAAAATGCCTACGGCCAAAGCAAAAAAGCAGGCGAGGACCTTATATTCGACTATGGGCGCGAAACAAATACCCCCGTATATGTGTACCGGCTGCCTAACGTATTCGGCAAATGGTGCCGGCCGAACTACAACAGTGCCGTGGCTACCTTTTGTCATAATATAGCGAATGGTTTACCCATACAGCTTAACAACCCCGATGCCGACATGAAACTGGTGTATATTGATGATGTACTGTCCTCATTCACCGGCTTATTAAAAAGCACTTCGTCTCAGGATAGCGGTTTTAAGGAAGTGAACCCTGTGCACGAAATAAAACTGGGTGGCATCGCCGATCTGATCTATTCGTTTACCGAAAGTCGCGGCAATCTGCAGGTCCCCGACATGGGCGATGGCTTTACCCGTAAACTCTATTCCACTTACTTAAGCTACCTTCCTGTCGATAAGTTTAGCTATCCCCTCACCATGCATACCGATAGCAGGGGTTCCTTTACTGAGTTTCTAAAAACAAAGGAGCGCGGACAAGTATCCGTAAACATCTCAAAACCAGGTATCACCAAAGGAAACCATTGGCATCACAGTAAAAACGAAAAATTCCTTGTGGTAAGCGGTAAGGGAGTTATCCGTTTCCGGAAACTGGATAGTACCGAAATCACCGAATACCACGTAACAGGCGAAAAACTAACTGTTGTTGACATCCCATGCGGTTATACCCATAACATCGAAAACACAGGTGATACAGAAATGGTAACTGTGATGTGGGTGAATGAAATTTTTGATA
>CAZBZA010000716.1:0-2054 GCA_964495865.1 uncultured Lentimicrobiaceae bacterium | reverse complement strand
TAAATCTACTATTATTGCTCGTTTTTGAGTATGAAAAGTGCATTTCGACTTACTTTCGACAAGCTCAGTGCTAGCTTCTATACGTTACAGAATACAAGCAATTCGCGCTATAAAGCAGCTTCTTCGAATTTTATATCAGATTTGAAAATGTAGTGAATAAGAAAAAAGCGTGTGTGATAAAGTGGAAAGCAAAAAACAGCTATCCCCGTAAGCAGGACAACTGTTTTTACATTTAAAAAAGGTGATTTACTCTGCGGCTTCGTTACGCACGTTGAAGGCTTTTCGGGTTCCATACATAACAGCCAGGCCCAGCAACAGGAATGTACCGCTACCCACCGGCGCTCCGCCCTGCTGTCCGCCAACAACAGTATTGCCAGAGCCTGGTGCTCCTCCTCCGTTGGGATGGGGTGGGTTTTGTGCCGATAAAAAGCTAAACCCTAACACAAGGATAAATATGGCAGTAAGTTTTACAATCCGTATAGTATGCATAGTAGTAGTGTGTTTTTTAGGATTAGTTAATTGAGGAACAGTTTCTTAGTCTGGATTTCATTTTTAGTTACCACCTTCACTATGTAAATACCGCTTATATTTACATTCATACTTACCATGCCGGTAGCCGATGCCCGGGCTGCAACAACTTGCCCGGCCATATTGTAAATGTAAATGTCACTATCGGCCAGATCATGAAGATTTATATACACGGTTTTCCGGTAACTATAAATATCGGCAAGGGTTGTAAGTGTATTATCTTCAACTGATAACGGACCGAAATGAAGCAAAAAGCGCTGTTCATCCTTGCCGGCAGTACAATTAAACGTGTAGGAATCCGACATGAGGTCAGTAAGAATTCCTGTTACCCTGTCCTCAAGGGTAAGTTCACTGAAATCGTTTATTTCAGTGGCTTCAATGGTATAGTTTCCGTCAGCACCTGTTTGTAATCCTACAGGAACTGTTTTAGCATCGGGTAACGAATTGATTGATAGTTCCGAAGTGCCAAGTGTATAAATTTGAGCCGCCTCAGGTACATACCCGAATAGTTTTCGGGCATCCAAAGTACCATCAAAGTCAGTTGTTGAACCTTGAAAAAGAACAACTACAGCCTCATCGGTATAACCGTTTCCTGATACCTGCAACCTCACAAGGTCAGCGATGGTATTATCGCCTGATTTAAAAAACTGGTTCGTTGAGTGTGTGCGGGCTGTGTTAGTCATGGCTAGTGAACCTGCTCCTGTTGCTTCAACAAAGAAACCCTGACAAGGAGGAATATACTGACTTCCTCCATTTACGAAAGCATTAGTGGTTGCATTGTAGGTTGCCCATTTTGAAGCATCTACATGCATATAAACCGTTGGGTTAATGTTGTTTTTTGTTATACCTGCTGATTCCCAGTCGATATTTGATGGATACGGATTCCCTACCAGGTTCCAGCCCTGATTGATTTTGGTTGTAGTAATACTTTGGTTACCGGTATTCAGTGAACCTTCGAATTGTGCTGTGTAGGGATTGTTTACCGTCCACAAAGCATATCCTTTAAGTTTTAAAAGTGATACATCGGTAGGAATAATATCGCTGTAAAAGTTACTTACTTCATCGTGTGTTTGCAGGTACTGATCAGTAAACATACCCGAAACCGCGTTGCTCACGGGCGAAGATATTAAATGCCATTCGTCGGCATCAATGGTTCGAAGCACGGTAGCGCTTCCGCTAACGCTTCCGTTTGTGATAAGCGAGCCCCCGGTGTTAATTATCAATCCGCTGATCCCTGCGCTGTTGGTCAGATTTCCGTTTACGGTGAGTTTTTTCTCATTATCAATTGTGAGTTTTTTGCCGCTGTTAATCAGCACGTTGCCGCTCACTGTGGTAATCATGTTGTTCCCGAATCCTACTCCTGCAGCGTTGTCGATGGTAAGGTTTCCCAGAGTTGTAGCTTCAGTGCCTCCAATGCTTTGTGAGGAAGTGCCGTTCATTACAAGAGTGCTTCCGTTTCCGCTGAAAGTTCCGTTGTTGGTAAAATTGCCTTTCAGTGAATGGGTATAGTTTCCGGCGTTAAAAGT
>CAZBZA010000715.1:0-2056 GCA_964495865.1 uncultured Lentimicrobiaceae bacterium | reverse complement strand
GAGGTGATGCAAAACCCCAATCGTAGCACTCTCATTGCGAGCGGAGCGAAGCAACACTTTTCTCTTTTAATCAATTACTACACTGTATTGAATAAAATATACTATTTTTGTTTAGTATAATCAGATGCAATGATAAAAAAAATTCTTGACCAGCAACTTGAAGAACGGAATATCTTACTCAATCGGCATTATATTGAGAGAATAGATGTTTCGCTGAAAACTGAATATTTGTCCTCAGGCCTGATAAAACTAATTACTGGGCCCCGGCGGGCAGGCAAATCCGTTCTGGCACTTCAGCTGCTGAAACATGAAAACTTTGCGTACCTCAATTTTGACGATGATTTACTTTTAAGGCATTTTAATCAGGATGTTGTTATCCAAACGCTGAATGAGGTATATCCGGGATACAGGTATTTGTTGCTCGACGAGATTCAAAATTTACAGGGATGGGAATTATGGGTAAACAAAATGTATCGCAGAGGAACCAACCTGATTATAACAGGCTCAAACGCCAGGCTACTTTCGCATGAAATGGCAACATCATTAACAGGCCGCTACCTGCAAATTTCAGTTTTTCCTTTCAGCTTTGCTGAAGTGTTGAATTTCAATAAAGTATCCTTTCAGGATAGTGATGCATTTACGCCTCAAAAGTTGGGAATTATTTTGAGTTATCTGAATACATACCTGTTAAATGGCGGCTTCCCTGAAATTGTGTTAAATCCGTCTG
The DNA here is from genome assembly GCA_964495865.1 of uncultured Lentimicrobiaceae bacterium. Taxonomy (GTDB): domain Bacteria; phylum Bacteroidota; class Bacteroidia; order Bacteroidales; family UBA4417; genus UBA4417. The sequence goes on along the minus strand of CAZBZA010000715.1, from coordinate 1,329 downwards.
TTATTACGAATTATCTCTCATCGTTATTTGATTCGGTGCTGCTTAAGGATATTATGAAACGATTCAAGATCCGTCAATCGCAACAACTTTACGATTTATCAAATTATTTATTGACTAATTACACGAATCTCTATTCATATAATCAGCTCAAAACGGATTTGAATTTTAATAGTGTAGCTACCGTTCAAAAATTTGTAGGTTACCTGGAGGAACCATATTTATTTCTGAATTTAACACGCTACGCTACCAAAATAAAAACACAGCAGAAATCACCAAAAAAATCCTATATCATTGACAATGGATTTATAAAGGCACGTTCATTTGAATTATCACCTAATTTTGGCCGGCTACTCGAAAATGTTGTTTTCACTGAATTGTTGCGTCGCGGGTTTAAACCCGAACTCGATGTTTTTTATTACCGGACCCGCAACGATCGTGAAATTGATTTTGTATGCCGGAGGGGAAACCGCGTTAATCAGCTGATACAGGTATGTTTTGATATTTCTAATTCGAAAACTCTGAAACGAGAAATAGATGCATTAGCAGAAGCTTCGGAGGAATTGGCATGCACGTATTTATTGCTATTAACCTGGGGCAATGAAGAAGTGATAAAACGGGGTGATCATTCGATACAGCTGCTTCCTGCCTATAAGTGGCTTTGTTCAGGTAAGGAGTGAGAGATGTGATTCTGATACACATAGCTCCATACAATCGGTTCAAAGTTGACAAGGACGTATAAATTTAGTTTCCGATTTTTCTAACATTGATTCCCTTCCTCAACGATTGCTGTGGCGTACACTATTTGTAACAACCCCGCCAATAAAAAATGGCATCCTTGCCATTTCAGGGCAGCACTGCTCCGATGACAAGTTTACCCGCGATCCGCTTATTTCGAACGAACTGGCAAAGAAGCGGCTGGATCTTTATATTACAAAATCACTTTCCAGTTATCCCAGGCAATTTGTTTACGGTCTTTTTAATTCGCAAACCGAAGAGCTAATTGGTTTCCGCACCGGCATATTCGCAGAACCAGGCCTGGTGAAGTACTTTTATTACTTTATGCAAAAGGAGGAAGAACGAAGGCACGAACTCACGAAGGCACGAGGGCACGAGGGCACTAACTCCTTACTCCCTACTTTTCACTTTTCACTCTTCACTTTTTTAAGTTTGTGGTGGATAGGACGATGGTGCTGATGAGGAAGATATTTTGAGTAGACTTCGTTTATAGAGTTGACGAGGGGAAGGGCGAGGGGCGACAGGGTGAGGGGCGACAGGGCGAGGGGCGACTTTTCTAAGAAGAATTTCCTTTCTCCAACAGATTGCTTCGGT
>CAZBZA010000714.1:0-2057 GCA_964495865.1 uncultured Lentimicrobiaceae bacterium | reverse complement strand
GTTGCTGAGAAGATGTGAAACCTACGAATGAATTGGAAATAACATATTCACCCTGTGGCAGCGATAAAGAATAGAACCCATAGGAATTGGTTGTAGTTCCCTGCAACGATGCCTGATCGTAAACATTAGCGCCAATAATTGCTTCGCCGGTTGATTTGTCGCGGATATACCCGCTGATGGTATATTTTTTCGCGCCGGGCAATGGATTGTCGGTTTTTACCGGCAGTGCTTTTTTGCCGGGTTTCAGTATCACCTGCTTTTCGGTTACCGTGAAATCAATTCCATTGGCGGTAAAAACTTTTTCGAAAATCACCGATAACGATGTGTTGCGTGCAACAACGGTAATTTTTTTATCTGTCGGAAGGCTTTCGGGATTATATGAAAAAAGGATGTCGCCCTTCTCGCTGATCTGTTTTATTACCTCACCAAGAGGCTGATTGTAAGCCTCGATAGTGATTTTTTTATTCAGGTTTTGGGCAAGAAGGCGCGGTGCTGCCATAACGAGCAGGCAGATCAGCAAAAAGTAATATGTTAGTTTATTGAGAAACAATTACGTATTAAGCGTTTTGCAAAAAGTTGGATTTATTCCTGAAATTCTATTTTCAACGATCCAAAGTTAATTGATATAAAATCATTGGAAGGTTTTTGTGTGCTATTTCAAGCCATAGGTTTAGTGGATTATCCGGTTTACAGTTATTCTGCTATTTTTTCAGGACATGACAATTCATAAAAAAAGCCCGACTTTACTTTATCTTGGTGAATCTTGGTGTTTTTGTGACTTTGTGGCAAATATGCTGTATGCCACGAAGGCTCTAAGGCTCAAAGAGTTCACTAAGTTCGGATAAAAGATGGCCTTATTCATTTATTGGTACGCCAACAAAATACAAATCAAATCCACCTTTTCCTCCTGTTCTGTTTGATGAAAATACCATCATATCTTTTTCGAAATCTACTTCTTCATCGAAAATAATGGGTCGGTATTCATCAAAGGGTGAGTTTATTTTTGAACCAAAGTTTGTTGGCGCACTCCAGTTCCCGTTTTCATATTTTGAATAATACAAGTCAAATCCGCCATATCCTCCGGGCCTGTTTGAAGTGAATATCAGCATATTGCCAAAAATATATGGACATTTATCTTCGTAATCACCTGACAGGGTTTCTTCTTTAAAAACTTCCTTATAACTGGAGTCGGACACTACTTTAACTATTTCTTTTTTATTTGTGCTGCTTGTATTTACATAGAATATGTCGAAACTCTCATTTTCCCTGTCGGAACAAAAATAAATTCTGGAAAAATCGGCATTAAACGAGGGATATAAATCATCAAATCCTGAATTCAGAAAATGAACAGGTTCGCCATCGGAAAATGCAGATTTATCCTTGTTAAAAGTATAATTTATTTCAAAATTCCCATCCAGGTCAGTGGCATACAGCAACAGGAAATCAGAATCAGAAGAGCTATCAGATTGAGAATAGGTCAAATAGGGGCCGAATTCATTGCCGGTTGTATTTATTTTTTTCAATCCGTTTTGAAGAATTCCGTATTCAGATATATAGATGCCCCAGTTCGAATATTCATTTGTTACTTTCAATACACCCGAAGTTTTATCGAAATTAACATTCATTGGCTGATAAATTATGTCAAAGTTGCCACCCTGACTGTTTCTGTTTGTCGAAAAACAAAAAGGGATCAGCCTGCCGAGCGAAGGTGCTGTGGAGTTGTAGTCGTCGTATTCGCTGTTAAAAAGCTCGAGGTTTACGGGACTTTCAGGTAAGTGCCCTTCCTCATATTTGTATCCGGGCCTGATGTATTCGCAGGATACCAGCGACATTATTGCGGCTATTACTAAAAACTTTTTCATATCTTTGATTAGCAAAATAGTGCCTTTGGAGTATATTTTTTCAGAATCTTATTCCAATTTTTACGGGTATAAAAAATGCCTGTTGTGTAAAAAGCATCCCTGATTTCAGGAAGAATTCCAGTTTTTCAGTCATCCTGTAATTGATGCCGGCAACAAATTCGCCTAATGCAGTACCTGTTCCACCTTCATATTGGT
>CAZBZA010000713.1:0-2063 GCA_964495865.1 uncultured Lentimicrobiaceae bacterium | reverse complement strand
ATACATATCCAAATCCTTTCAAAGATGAGATCAAGGTTGATTTTGATATAAACCTTTTCGATAAACCATTTGAGGCCTACCTCGAAATATTTGATATCAATGGTTCGCTCGTTAATTCCACTACCAGTGAGTTATTGCTGTCGCAGGAATACAGTGCAGGTACATTAACATGGAATGGACGAACGGCTTCGGGTGCCCCTGTGGTTCCGGGTATCTATCTTATCAGTATCAGGGTCTCCAGTGGTAATTCATCCACTGTTAAGGCGACCAGAGTAGTGAAAGTGAAATAATTGAAGTTTTCACAGGAATGGAAAAATGGAAGTTTTTTTAAAAATATCTGAACCTGACAATTAATTTCCTGCAATTATTTCCGCTTGATATAGCGCGAAAACCAGACAGATCAACTGTGTTTGCTTTCCCGGATTTAAGATGATTTCGATTAAATTTTCAGTTAAATAGAAAAAACCATATTTCATGCAATAACATCAAATAATCGCCGTTTAATAGCAGGATAATAATAACAAGTAATTTAGCGACTTTATTTTTTTAATACTTATGACACACCTCAAACGATTGTTCTTTACCTTATTGCTGCTGATAGCTGCAATCACAACAACTAAAGCACAAACAGATCCTGATAACTACATTGGCCAGTTTAATCCCATCACCACTGCTGTGCCATTTTTATCCATTGCACCTGATGCTCGTGGCGGTGCGATGGGCGATGCAGGAGTTTCTTCGGAGCCTGATGCTTTCTCAATGCACTACAATCCGGCAAAATTTGCTTTCATTAAAAAAGATATGGGTGTTGGCCTTTCATATAGTCCATGGCTTAAAGGTTTGACTAATGATATAGATCTTGCATACCTGAGTGCTTTCAAACGAATTGATAAAAACCAGGTTGTAGCAATGTCGCTGCGCTATTTTAATCTCGGCGATATTAATTTTACTGATAACAACGGTTGGTCAGTAGGTAACTACCGCCCTAACGAATTTGCAATTGACGGAACTTATACCCGTTTCCTCACCAAAACCCTTTCGATGGGAGTTGCCGCAAGGTATATACATTCCAACCTTACCCAGGGGCAGGATGTTGGCGGTTCGGCTACCAAGCCGGGAAATTCAATTGCAGCCGATGTAGCTATTTTTCAGCGTATCCCTGTAGAGTTCGATCAGATTGAAGGTAACTTTTCGTGGGGACTTAATATCTCGAACATCGGGAATAAAATGTCGTACAGCGACGATAACACCCGTAAGGATTTTATCCCTACCAACCTGAAAATCGGTCCTTCGCTTACCCTCGATTTCGATGATTATAACCAGATGTCGTTTATGCTTGATTTCAATAAATTGCTGGTTCCTACCAATGCAATTATGAGCGGCGATTCAATTATAAGCGGAATGGATCCGAATGTTTCAGTTCCTGTTGGTATGATTCATTCATTTTACGACGCTCCCGGTGGATTTAGTGAAGAAATGAGCGAGATCAACATCGCAACCGGTATCGAATATTGGTATGCTCAGCAGTTTGCTGTCAGGGGTGGTTTCTTTTACGAAAATGTAAACAAAGGAAACCGTAAATTTTTTACCCTTGGCGCTGGTTTCAGATATAACATACTTGGTATAGATTTCTCATACCTTATTCCGCTCGAAACAAAAAATCCGCTCGAACATACCTTGCGTTTCTCATTGCTGATAAACTTTGATGCTCCATCAGTACGATAGAGTGTTACAAAATATTGATTTTAAAAGGTTGCCTCAATGGGTGACCTTTTTTTTTGATTTTAAATACGGTTTTTCGTCATTATCTATCCCGGACATGTTTTTAACCGAACCTGATTTTGGAATTGGTAGTTTAGTGCTTTAACAACAGCCTTTACAAAAAAATGGTTACTGACAGGGTAGAATTTCGTAGTTTAGTGCAATATATCTTTTTCATCCTCATAAATCAATTAAGGAATGGCATACCCTAATTTACAGGCATTTATAACAGCTCTTGAACAAGCCGGCGAACTTGTCAGGATTAATGAATATGTTTCACCGCATCTTCAGATCAGTGAAAT
>CAZBZA010000712.1:0-2063 GCA_964495865.1 uncultured Lentimicrobiaceae bacterium | reverse complement strand
CTCAAAATCAATAGTCATTCCAAAAAACAGGTTTGCTTTCCACTCTTTTACAGTCGGGATACTCATACCAGGCGGCAACTCATCGCCTTCGTTAAAACCGGTTTGCAACTGCTGGTATTCGGCTACATTTAAACCTATCATAAAATGAAAAAAATCGAACGCTTTGACACTTGGCGAAATATAGAAATTTTTAAACAGGTTTGTGCCGCCAAAACCTACAAACAAACCGGCATCATAGGTGTATTTCCCTTCAGGTTTACTCAGATCATAAATCGAAAGACTTACTCCCGTGATATAATCGATTTCAATTTTGCCTGAATTTTTGTTGGTGATCACATACGTTGCCGTAGTGGTTGAACTTTGCGGAGCCAGCTGATAATCAGGTGTCCGGTAGTTTTTTAACCCGACACCCTGTACAAACCTGACCTTTTTCTTCTTGTTTTGTGCTGCAGTTCGCTGCTCAACCAATGCATTATACTGAGATTCAATAATTTTAAGTCGTTCAGTAACTTTTACCAGTTCCAGTTCACGCGAATTAAGCGTACGCGCCAGCGAATCTACAACCCGTAACGAATTGCTTTTATCGCGGTAATACGTAGCCAGTTCAGCGGACTTTTCGCTTATAATGCGATCCTTTTCCTTGATGGATTCCTGCAGGTACGTAATTTCGCGGTCTTTGGCCTCCACTTTAGTTGCATTCACATCAATGCGGCCTTCGAGCCTGGCCTGGTTCAGCGATGCGGCTGATTGTGCTTCGCGTAACTTTATCTGGCAGTCGTTGAGCTGAAATTCCTTTTCGCGCAGCAGTTGCAACTTAGCCTCAAGGTCCGTACTTATAGCAAGCATCTGCTGCTTGATATCCAGCAAATCCTGTCGCGCCCGTAAACGCAATACATCAAGCGAATCCGCCAATGTACTGGTCATGTTTAGCTGAGCCTGAAGCTGGGAGATCACCATCTGCAGCGAGTCAACATCTTTGGATTCAAGCTGATTGCGGACTTTATATTCCTTTATCACCAATGCAAGGCTATCAATCTGCTGGTACAATTCGAGGTTCACTTCCATGAGCCTGGCCGCATAAAGGCTATCTGTTTTATCTTCAGTTTCCTGCGAAAAACCACGAAAACCTGATAAAACCAATATACATACGAATAAACCCTTCAAAAGGGTATTTCTTATTTCGTTCATTTTTCCTGTTAAAGTAATTACTTTATAAAATAATTCAGAAAGCGGCAATTTATTGTGCAACAGCAAAATAATAAATCCCGCCAATCAGGCAACAGCGAATACAGTAAGCTAACCATGAGCACTTTACGAAGTAAATGCAGCCGGGTTTACTTTTCAGGCTCGATTCCCAGGTTATAGAAGAGGAAAGAGTACACATCCGTTAATTCATCAATGATTTTGGATGTTGGTTTACCGCTGCCATGTCCGGCCTTGGTTTCGATCCGGATCAAAACCGGATTATTACACCCTTGCTTTTCCTGCAAAGTAGCCGCAAATTTAAATGAGTGGGCAGGCACCACCCTGTCGTCGTGATCTGCTGTTGTAACAAGCGTTGCCGGGTAGCAAATGCTATCTTTTATTGAATGCAACGGTGAATAGCTGAGCAGGTTTTTGAAATGAGTACTGTCGTCGCTAGTGCCATAATCGCCGGCCCAGGCCCATCCAATCGTAAATTTGTGATAACGCAGCATATCCATTACGCCCACGGCAGGCAAACATACTCTGAATAAATCGGGGCGTTGAGTCATGCATGCGCCAACCAGCAATCCACCGTTTGACCCACCGGCGATTGCCAGTTTTTCGGAAGAGGTATATTTTTCGCTGATCAGAAATTCAGCTGCAGCAATAAAATCGTCGAACACATTTTGTTTATTGAGTTTGGTACCGGCTTCATGCCACTGTTCGCCATACTCGCCTCCACCGCGGATATTGGCAACACAATAAACCCCTCCGTTTTCGAGAAAAACCAGGCGGCTTACGCTGAAATTAGGAGTAAGACTGGCATTAAAACCACCATATCCGTAAAGCATAGTTGGATTGTTACCATCGAATTCAAG
>CAZBZA010000711.1:0-2067 GCA_964495865.1 uncultured Lentimicrobiaceae bacterium | reverse complement strand
ATCCAGCTTTTCTTTTTTGCGATATACGCAGTAGGTTTATCGGGTCGCCAGCGGCGGGGATTCGGGAGAGTGGCAGCAATAGCAGCAGCTTCGGCACGGGTAAGATTTTTAGCAGGTTTTTTGAAATATTTTTGCGCTGCGGCTTCAGCACCATAAATGCCATCGCCCATTTCGATAACATTCAGGTACACTTCCATAATCCTTTCTTTTCCCCAAAAAAGTTCGATAAGTCCGGTAAAATAGAGTTCCAGTCCTTTGCGAATATAATTGCGTGCAGGCCACAAAAAGGCATTTTTTGCCGTTTGTTGTGTAATGGTGCTGGCTCCACGGATCTTTTTACCCTTTTTATTTAGTTTCTGTGCTTTTTCAATGGCTTTAAAATCAACACCATAATGGGTTTCGAAATTATTGTCTTCCGAAGCAATTACAGCCAGCACCAGGTTAGGCGAAATATCTTTCAGTTGCACCCAATCCTTGGTAATGGATGGTTTTTTCCCTTCGGCAATATTCTCCACAACCCGGATTAGCATCAGTGGAGTAGCCGGGATATTAACGAATCTGTAAATCAATGTAAAAACTATGCTTGTGCCGAAAAAGAAAATCAGACCAAACCGGATTATCCTGAAAATGATCTTTTTAACTTTCTGATTACGTGATAGTTTTGCTGATTGGCTCATTCGTGCAGTGAATTGAAAAACAATTTTGTCCTTTTGGTGCAAATGTATTAATTTTTTGATATGTTTGCCGTGCCTTTCAGTGATACACTTAATGGTTTTAAAGTGCTTATAATCAGCGAATAAGTATTAATATAGTGCAAATCTCAATGTAAAATTTTCTCATGAGCAACTTTATTGGAATACGCCACGAAGACAAATACGTGATGGAACGCAGGGCTCCGCTTACACCCAACCATGTGGAGCGCCTGATTAAGAACAAGAAACTCGATTTTGTTGTGCAGACTTCCGAAAAAAGAGTGTTCACGGATGAAGAATATATCAAAGCCGGCGCTAAAATTGCCAAAGACCTGAAGAAATGCAGCGTTATTTTTGGTGTTAAAGAGATGCCGGTTTCGTTTTTTGAAGAAGAAAAAACCTACATCTTTTTCTCGCATGTTATCAAAGGCCAACCCTACAACATGCCGATGCTCAAGAAAATGATGGAGCTAAAATGCAACCTTATTGATTACGAGCGCGTTGTGGATGAACAAGGCAAGAGGCTTATATTTTTTGGCCGCTATGCTGGTTTGGCCGGAATGATAAACTCACTTTGGTCTTTAGGACTGAGGCTTAAAGAAGCAGGATATAAAACCCCGTTTGCACAGATAAAACAAGCACATCAGTATGGTTCACTTGCCGAAGTACGTGAAGTAATATCAGCAGTAGGGCAGGAGATAGCCGAAAAAGGGATGCCAGAGGAACTGCGCCCGTTTACGGTTGCATTTACCGGTTATGGTAATGTGTCGCAAGGTGCGCAGGAAATTATCGGATTGTTGCCTGTTAAAGAAATTTCGCCCGAAAAGTTGCTTACTTTAAAAAGAAGAAGCAAACTTCCTGATAACCTGATCTATAAGATTGTTTTCAAAGAATCGGATTTGGTTGAACCCATTGATGAAAATCAGGAATTTGAACTTCACGAATACTATTCGAACCCCGAAAAATTCCGCAGCAAATTCGAGAAATACATTCCGCATATCGATATGCTGATAAACTGCATCTACTGGGATGCCCGCTATCCGAGGATTGTAACCAAAGATTACCTGCAAAAACTTTTTGCCTCCGGTACACCGAAACTGAAAGTGATAGGCGATATTTCCTGCGATCCGAATGGCTCGGTTGAATGCACCGCAAAAGGCACTGAAATTGAAGACCCGATTTTCGTTTACCATCCTGATACCCGCACATATACAATGGGTCACAAAGGTGATGGCGTACTGGTAATGGCTGTCGATATTCTGCCTAGTGAACTTCCGCGCGATTCGTCAGCCGGTTTTGCCGATGTGCTTATCAATTATGTAAAGGACATTGCCGACTGCGATTTTAGCGAGGATTTTTTAACACTCGATCTGCC
>CAZBZA010000710.1:0-2068 GCA_964495865.1 uncultured Lentimicrobiaceae bacterium | reverse complement strand
AAGTTTCGGGAACCGTTGTCATACAGGTGTACATAGGAATAAAAACATTGGAATATGTATCGTCAACCCCAAACCAGAGTATGCCGCCCAGCGGGCTGGGAACATATGGCCGCGACTGTGCTACAAACACGAAACCGGTTTGTTGTGTACTGATAGCGCGTTCGTTGAAGTATGATTCTCCATCCACTTTAAAAGTTAGTGGACGCCAACGAACAATACATCCGTAAGGGCCGGCGCCAGGATCTTTGGTCATATCCAGTTCGGTTCCCTGGTAGTAATCACGCATAAGACCCATAACTTCCAGAACGGTTAGTTTGTGATCGGGTTTTACCCACAACGGCATACGGTTGCTGAGGTTTTCGCCTTTTACATAGTCGAGGTATTTATCCATGCCTTTGGTAACTTTGTTGAAACCGCTCCAAACGCGGGCTTCGCAAAAACGGGCACCGCCGAAATCAACGGGGGCATATGTATCGGAGAAACTGAAATCCTTATCTTCACCATTAAAAAAACCTTTTTCGCGGGCAAAAGTGATTACATCAGGCGAATAAAGGCAGTTTTCAGGATCATTGAGCGGGAATGTAGTAATACGTGCATGATTGGCATGGCCCGAAATATACCCGTCGGGAATACGCATGGCTACCCAAACGGCACCTTTGTTGTATTTTACTGAAGTTTTTCCTTTTTTATCTTTAACTATTACCGGTTTTCCTTTTCCTACCATTTCCATGATCCATACTTCGTTGGGATCGCTGATGGAAAAAGATTCACCTGAACTGTAATAACCGTATTCGGCCATAAGCGAAGTGATTACCTGTATAGCTTCACGTGCTGTTTTCGAGCGCTGTAAAGCAATATATATGAGGCTGCCATAATCCATGATACCGGCAGTGTCAACCAGTTCTTCCCGACCTCCGAAAGTGGTTTCGCCAATGGCGACCTGGTGTTCGTTCATATTCCCGACTACATTGTAAGTTTGTGGTGCTTGTTTTATTTTACCCATAAATTTACCGGTATCCCATTCGTACACATCGAGCAGGGCGCCTGCCGGATAAGTGGCTGCCGGCCAGTAATATAATTCGCCGTAAAGGGTGTGCGAGTCGGCCGAATAGCTGATCATGTTCGATCCATCTACCGTGGCTCCTTTGGTAACCAGGAAATTGGAACAGGCATTTACCCTATTGCCGGTAAACACAAATGCAAGGCTGAGCGCAAGCAGAAAAACTGTTTTTTTCATAGGAATGTATTGATTGATGAAAGATTATCTCCGGAAAGGGAAATTTGTTTTTGAGAGGCCAAAAATAGCGTAAAAGGTTGATACAAAACTAACTTTAAGTATCATTTTTTAAAATAACTACGAATAAATGACCACGCATTTCAATTATGTTCACTTACCTTTGCGAATATCTGTCCGAGGCTGAATTGATAATTATGAACGAGCTTGTATTCAATTTATTAATCTTCAGACGTTGTAAATGAATGAGTACGCATTCAGATAATTATCAGATAAAGCATAATTATGAATGATTTTCGGCGTTTGACATACAAGTACAAAAACACATCTGCATGAATCGCTTTTTAAATATTTTCTGTTTTGCCTGCCTGCTTCTATTTGCCCAGCGAATGGAGTTATCCGCCCAGGAATTCCAGCCCGAAATTTTAAAACCTGTACAGCCCAAATCAAATATCCTTTTCGAAAGCAGGAATGGATTCAAATTACCTTCAACGGGTGTAATCCGCTTGCTGATCGTGTTTGCCGAATATGAATATCTGAATGGCGGCGACCCTACTCCGGCAGAAGGAACTGTTGGTTGGCCGTCTCATTCATTGCCTGTATGGGCTGATGATCTTACCGATGTTCATCCTCCTGCCGGCAGTGCAAAAGGAGTTATAACCAGGTATTATCAAATGGCCTCTTCGGGAAATTATACCGTTCTCGGCGATTATTTACTGGCACCGGATAATGGTGGAATATTTAAAGTTCAAACCGAAAGTGCTCAAACTGTTGAACCGGACAACCAGGAACTTATGGCTCAGGTAGATCAGAAAACCGGTGGTAATTTCATTA
>CAZBZA010000709.1:0-2078 GCA_964495865.1 uncultured Lentimicrobiaceae bacterium | reverse complement strand
AGGCGGAAATCAGGGAATGGCTGGATGTGTTGTTGAAAGAATAGATTCAACGAATCTAAAATGATATGATTCTAGATGAATAAATATGGGAAAATGTGGCCATATCTTTAAATTCCCACTATAGATTTGCATAAATCTCCTATATTTACAACATGTTTTGTAAGTTTTACATTATTAATTACATAAAATTTAGTTCTATGGATTTCATGTCAATAAACAGGAAATGCTTTTTGGTGCTTGTGATAATTCTTGTTTCTATAAAATGTTTAATAGCTCAACCAACTGATTCTAAATCAGAGCAATTTTTAATCACGGGAAAAGTACTGAGCACCAAGGATACATCATGGAAGTTTATTCAGACCGGTTTTCTGGAAAATACCTTCCAACAAGTTGTTATCGGTAATGATGGATCTTTCAACCAATCTTTTTTTACTGAAGGTATGCAGGATGTTAAATTGAAACTCAGTAATGAATGGATAACCCTTTACATACAGCCTAATGATACAATAGAGCTTTACTGGGAGGATGGAAATTTGAATAATACCATACGAATTGTTAGCCCAAATGCGCAAAGAAATATCGAATTTCAGCTCAACCTGAAACAGCATAAAGAGTTTAGCCAACCATGGGCTGATCTATACAGGAAATTGGGAGATTCTATATCCGATGCTGATACCATAGCATATAGATGGATAAATGAGCAATATAATCAACAACTTAAACTTGTCCTTGAAGATTCAATTTATAAGCTAGAGCACATTGATAAATTCATAAATCAGATTTACTACCAATATTCCAATCTGTTACTTACACTAAATTTATTGCCAAAGTACTATTTGATTTCTGATCGGTTGCTTGTAAATCCGGGAAACAATCCGGACATTAACAAAATAATACCAAAGTCTAAAAGCTATAAAAGGCTTTTTGATAAACAGTTTTACGAATGTCCTGAGTATCGCGACTTTTTGTTTGATTATGTCAGGTTCGGCAGTTTATTCAATTCGTACTATACAGGAACTTATCTGCACGATGAAGATATGGCTCCCGGTACATTCGGTTTAAATCAATACTACTGTGGTTTGGCAAATCTCAATATTTATCCGATAAGAGATTGGTATTTAACAAAAGCAATATTTGACTCATTCGAAAACTATTCATTTGACGAATCAGTAACCGCATTAAATGATTTTCTTCCAAGATGCAAATCTCAGATATACAAGGATACCTTAATTTCATATTTTGAAAAACACCAGAAATTCAAACCAGGTAGTCCCGCACCGCCTTTTACTTTAAAGGATGAAAACGGAAAAATGGTTTCATTAGCTGATTTCAGAGGGAAAATAGTTTATATTGATTTTTGGGGAGTTGGTTGCAAGCCATGCCGGTATCAGATTGCAAATTTTGTTCCCAAATTATTTGAAAAGTATAAGGACGAAGACGTTGTATTTATAAATATTTGCGTTGACGCGGATGAAAAAACCTGGAAAAGTACTTTGCAAAAAACTCAGCTTGAAGGAATAAACTTATATGCAGAAGGCTGGGCTAAGAATAAAGCCTGTCAGGATTATAATGTTAAAGCAGTACCGCATTATTTCCTTATCGACAGGGAAGGAAAGTTTGTAAATTCGAATATGGCATTACCCGAAACAATTGTGAATGGAAGTAATGTCGAAATAGATAAACTGTTGAAATAGTCAATTCAGTTCATGCTAAATTACTTTATTAAACATTGATATTTTCAAGAAGAAACCACTGACTATAGAAACCTTCAAGATTAGCTGATGACTAAAATAGCTAAAATACTGCTGCTTTATTTTGTTTTCGTAGCTTCAAATACTTTGTTGGCTCAAGACGTTGTTTGCAAATTGAAAGGAACAATTGTTAACAGGAGTAGTGATACAATTTTGTTGTTGCGTGAAACTGATGATATCAGGTACGAAGATGGTATCAAAATACCTATCCATAATAACAACTTCGATTATAAATTGAAAGTGCCGTGTACTGAGAAATTTCTGTTAATATTTCAGGAAAACAGAGATGCCGGCAGATACAAACGAATTTACTTCTTCCCCGAAAAT
>CAZBZA010000708.1:0-2081 GCA_964495865.1 uncultured Lentimicrobiaceae bacterium | reverse complement strand
ACCATTTTCCATTTACCTACCCTGATGGCTTCCAGGTTGTTGCGTCCGTAATAATAGCAAAAATCTTTCCTTGGGTCGGCATGGAAGTTTCCGCTCCAAAGAGCAGAAATATCTACTCCGTCAATCTGTTTTTCAGGTAAAGCCGCCCCGGTAATTGTTGCAATCGACGGCAGAATATCAATTGTTGATGAAAGTTTGCTGCATACCGTCCCGGGAGGTGTATGCCCCGGCCAACGGACAATGCAGGGTTCCCGCTGCCCGCCTTCGTAGCTGGTGCCTTTGCCTTCGCGCAAGCCGCCGGTTGAACCGGCATGATTTCCCATACAGAGCCAGGGGCCGTTATCGGAAGTAAAAATTACGAGGGTATTCTCATTAAGTCCGTTTTCATCAAGAGCCTTCATAACCTCACCTACCGACCAGTCAAGTTCTTCGATTACATCACCAAAAAGTCCCTGATCCGTTTTTCCTTTGAATTTTTCGGAAACCGCCAGCGGCACATGCGGCATGGAATGAGCCAGGTAAAGGAAAAAAGGATGTTCTTTATTTCTTTGAATAAAATCAACGGCTTTTTGTGTGTAAAGCGTCGTTAAATGGGTCATATCCTGAAGGTTGCTCACAACTTGCGCCTTTTTATTCCCTTCAATCAGGTATAGCGGCGGATATTTAATTTTATAATCGGCCGAATCGGTAATAGGTTTTCCATCGTAATTTACGGGCCACATATCGTTGGAGTATGGCAATCCATAATATTCATCAAAGCCATGCTGCAAAGGCAGAAATTCTTCCTGGTAACCCAGATGCCATTTCCCGACGATTGAAGTGGCATATCCCAAGGGTTTCAACATTTCGGCTAAAGTGGTTTCTTCTGGATTAAGCCCGGTTTTCGACCAGGGCATTAATGCTCCCGAAATCCCGATGCGATTGGGATAACAACCGGTCAGCAACCCGGCACGAGATGCACTGCAAACTGCCTGCGCTGCATAAAAATTGGTAAATCGTGTTCCCTGGCTGGCCAGTTTATCGAGGTTTGGCGTTTCGTAACCACTGGCACCGTATGATCCCAGGTCGCCATACCCAAGGTCGTCAGCAAAAATGATAACAATGTTGGGTTGCTTTACTGCATTTGCCGATTGTGCAAAAGCCTGACATCCGGCAAGTATAATTCCTGCTGCTAACCAGGCTAATTTGATTTGCAACCAATTGTTTTCAAACATAATGCATCGAATTTTATCGTATTACTTTTCTGAATTATTTCTTATTTAACCACTATCTCATCCGCAAACAGCCAGGCCGGTTTGCCTTTGGCCGGATGCGTTTCGGGAAGTACTGCCATATTGATTGCTTTTACTTTCAGAAACCTGAAATTCTCTTTTCCTACCGCTGCTTTATAGCACACAATCTTCCGGTTCGCATAGGAAGAATAAGGGAAGGAATGCATTTTCAGTTTTCGGTAATTTTTACCATCGGAAGAAACTTCAAACACAACTTCTTTTGGTAATACTATCCATGCGGCATCGTGCCTGAGGCAATTTATTGAAATAGTGTCAGCATAAAGCGGTTTTTCAAAAATTATAGTTGCTTCAAGATCTTTCTCTTCTATCGCCTGCCAGCCCGACATATCTCCCGGATGCCATGCATTCAGTATTTTAACGATTCCATCGGTAAGCACATTTTTTCCTTCGGAGTATTTCGCTGACGGCGGAAATGTAAATTTTACTTTTAAACCGGCTGCCTGGTTAACGACACTTTTATAACCCATTTTAAGTTCATCCTCCATTGACGGAACGTTATATTGTTCGCGCAATTTCTCCAGCTGCTTTTTTAAATTGGCAATTGTTTCCTGACTTTTCACATCACTCATCAGATTTTTCATTTCCCCCGGATCAGTTTTCAGATCGTAAAACTCCCACACATCCACATCATGGTAAAAATGGATCAGTTTATAACGATCTGTTCGGATTCCGTAATGCCGTTTTACGCTGTGTATGGCCGGGTATTCAAAATACTGGTAATAAACGGCATCACGAACACTTTTCGAAGGATTTACCAATAGAGGTTTGAGTGAAACGCCCTGCATATCG
>CAZBZA010000707.1:0-2083 GCA_964495865.1 uncultured Lentimicrobiaceae bacterium | reverse complement strand
AAAGGATTTTCAGCTTACTCCTTTTGTTTATCAGCTTAATTCATTTTTAGGAACAAGGGCTTTTTGTGTTTATCAATACTATGCGATTTTTACTCGAAACAATCATCATTAATTCTTAATCCATTTCAAATTAGTGTATTTATAACTGACTGAATTAAAGGAGAAAATACTTCCTTCAGTAAAGGTGCATGACTTTTCGTTGTCAGTAAAAATGATAGTTCCACTTACAAAATACATAGGTATTGCTTTATTCAAAAAATAAGTGCCTGAACATTCAAATTTACCAGGTTTTATACACTGTATGCTGTTATCTTCATTAATTGATGAACCCGATGATGAGAAGACCATAACATTTGGATTTGAATTTGAAACAGCAGTTTTATAATCTTTTAAAGTTACTGAACCGTATGTCAGTAATGCAGGTCTTTTACTCTCATCCTTTCCAATTTCTGATTTTGGGTAAGAGATAATGGTAAATCCTTCTTTAGTTTTTAGTGTAATATTTCCATTAAATGGGATACTATCAGTACTCCTATCTATATTTATTGTACCGTCTGTCTTATGTGACAAATTAATTTCTACAGGGTAATTTGATGAAATATCCAGAGAAATCTCGAAAAAATTATTTTTCATATAGCGTTGGATTATTCCTCTCAGTTCATCTGCAATGGCATTCGTTGCTAATTGAATTGTATCAGGTTTTTGCTTCACAATTGCCTTTCCTTGTTTCTCACTTTTGACTAACGTCTTATAAATCCAGCCTGACGTTTTTGTAGGAAGTTCTATTTTATACCAATCATTGGAATACTCAATTTGTGAGACGTTCATTCCAATTGTCACTTTACCAATAACTTCGAAGGTTGTACCTGGCCCGGAACGAATATTGCCATTTCCGGAAATCACAAGAGTTTGTGCAAGTATCAGATTTGTTGTAAAACACATACTGATAATAAAACAAAGTGCTTTTTTCATATACTTTCGATTAATAAATGGCCTACTCTTTATAGGATTTTCGGCTTCCTCCGGTTGTTCTCATGACAAAGTAATGCAGGGTTATCTTTTAGATAACGGATGTTCAAACAATCATTAGATTTACTATCTATTGCATTGACTATTTTATTCGAATTACAAATTAAGCTCCAATTACTTGCTATGTCAGCATCCGATAAAACTCCATTAAATCAACAATTAATTGATATTACTTTACTTAATTCTAAATTTCAAATTATCATTTATTTGATAAGTTGCTACAAGCCTTCAAGTTGTAATTAATAATACTCTGTGGATAGTTGATGATAATCAGCAAGTTAATGCTATTGAAATTAGAAAATTGGTGACTTTTTTACACGTGTATAAATATAGTTCAAAAAAATATTTTTGATTCTCCGATATATAATTTAAAATCTTTCTAAATAAATGAATGTCAAGAATGTATCATCTTATATATATAGGTAGCCAATTCAAATAGGCTATCAAATATTAAAGGATCTAACACCCCCTCCACCACCAGCTACTTTAAATAATAGGCTCCTATGGTACTCGCTTTTTTCATAAATATTTTTGCTTAATACTCTCGTCCCATAAGCCCATTATATATAAAGGCTAAAGCCAAGTAGCCACTGGCCGCCCCCTCGCTACCTGCCCACTCCACCCACTTCCATGCGGTTGCAAGCAGCTTATTGCTCGTCCCTCACAATTTCACTACTTTCACCGCACCCACGGCAGCAAATATTTCCTCGTACCTCGTCATATCAGCTGCCAAGACCTGCCGCACTTCCCGGTTCTACAAGGATACAAGCCGGATGTGTATTTTGTTTACAAGTCAGTTCTACAAGTGACGGGCAGCAACCTGAGAACCTAACCCACTTACATGTTGCTGCAAGCGATTTCGTTCATTCATCCTCAATACGCTCCACTACATTTCACGGCATTCAGGCTGGCAGGTTCGGTCATTCGTGGACGCCTCCTCCGTCAGCGACCACTCATTCCCTCGCATAAAGCAAAGCCTCCTTCGTCGGCTCAGCTTTTAAGTATGCTTCACCAGCCAGCCTTCATTCTGTTCCATTCGTTACGCTCCTTTCGA
>CAZBZA010000706.1:0-2087 GCA_964495865.1 uncultured Lentimicrobiaceae bacterium | reverse complement strand
GAGAAAAGGCACAATGTTTCTTCACTGTGCCTTTCCGGAAATTGGTTGAATCTCACTGGTAGTTGATATATGGTTTACTTTTTTGGAAGCAGCGTCATTATTTCGTCCGCACCGCTGAGCAAAATGAGTTTGTCGCCATCGAATTTAAAGTTCTTTACTTGTTTGAGGGCTTCGAGGAACAAATATTCTCCGTTTCCCTGGCAAGCCATCCGGGTGATTGCACCTGGTTCGAGCTCTATTCCGGATTTGCTTATTTGATAACTCCCCGACATGTTGTTGCACCCAGTTGAGCCTGTCATTTTAGCTTTTTTATCGAAAAGTAAAAAAGGAATTCCCGTCTGGAAATCTTTTGCATCAGGAGTGCTTCCTTTTAATGTGCTCATTTCCCATGGATTCGATGCAAGCTGTTTTTTCATGCTCATTTTACAGGTTGTTCCGCACGAATTAATAAGCAGTAATATAAGAGCTGCAATTGTAATTTGAAATAATTGTTTTTTCATTTTTTATAAATTAGTTAATTGAATTGTTGCCGATAAAAGTTCAAAGTGTTCTCAGGAAACGTTTTACTCTCCAATAAGTCCTTCTTTTTTGAGTTGAGAAAGCATCAGTTTTGAATAGCGTTTCATCAGGCTCGGGATATCGGAAGGATTAAAAGCATCCGATTGTATTGAAGTTAACATCTCACCCGAGGCCATATCGTAGAAATTGGTTTCGAAATAGAATGTTTGGTCGGTAATAGTATAACCGGGTTCTTCAACATAATCGTAGTAATAAATGGCATACCGGTGATAGCTATCGTAAAAAGTATGTTCCACCGGATAATATGCAGTTCCGGGTTGGTAACTTTCATCTGTTTTTACATCGTACATCATTACTGTAAATGCTGCATCACAACCTGTTTCCCTGATTTTTTGCGTTAATTCCTCCCGGGTATTGTTTGTGTCGGCCATAAATGCCGGTGATAGAACAGAACTGCTTTTCACAGCTTTGCGTCCGCGCGATTCAACCACTTTAGCCAGTTCGTTTTCGGCAGCTATTTTCGCGGCAGCATCCTGGGCAAAAGCAATAATAAAAATCGATTCGTACTTGTCCTTTGGTTTAACATCAGGATTCACCCACGAATTAATAACCTGTTGCGAAGGAGTGCATGCCGAAACAACTGCCAGCAACAATATGAGAATGCAAATACGTACCATATCGAACCTATTTTATTTTAAATATTAAACCACCGTTAAATCCGAACGACCAAATTGGAACGTAGCCTGTTAACCCGACACCTGAACCGTTAGTGCCCCAATAATAACTTCCGCCGGAACTGGTTATTGGCAGGCCGAGGTTAGTTTGTAAACGTATTCCAACTTTCTCGCTGGCCATGATTTTTACTCCCAAATCAAAACCTATGGCGAATTTGGTAATGGTGCTGAATGTTTCATTTTTTGATCCTATCCAGGCGGCACCCAGGTTAAACCCGGTGAATCCTGTAACTTTATCGGAAGTGGGAAACAGTCGCTGTCCGCCGATAAACATGTAATTTACGGCAACATCATCCGAAAAAGCCTCGAATCCGACATACGACGACTGTGCTGTGGCAGTAGTTTCGTAGCGGTAATACGAAATTTCAATAGCATTATATTGACTTGGAGCAATTGTAAGAGCCCCTCCATATGTAAATCCATCATTAATCCTGGCCTGGCCACCGGTAATATTCACCGTACTGCGGAAGGTATACCCGGCGATAGGGGTAAGCTCAACTGTTTGAGCTATTGAGGTAAATGCGGATGTCATCAGCAAAAGCATGGCAAGGGTAGTAATTTTGCTTCTCATAGTTTTGGATTTTAGTTATGATTAAAAAGCGTAGCCTCATATATCAAAGATAGTTATTTTAGCCTGATTATATAGTTTGATAGATAAAATACTGATTGCTAAGTATAACCTTGCGCCGAAAAAGAATTACTGAAATATGCTAAATCTTATGCGGAATAAGAGGCCAACAAGATGATTTTGTTTGCTTTAACATAACATTTAAAACTGGCCGCTTCGCAATAAAGATAATGGTGCCGATATTTGGACTGTTGGTTGAGTTTTTA
>CAZBZA010000705.1:0-2090 GCA_964495865.1 uncultured Lentimicrobiaceae bacterium | reverse complement strand
GTAGGGTTCATAACTACATTA
This sequence comes from uncultured Lentimicrobiaceae bacterium, assembly GCA_964495865.1. Classification (GTDB taxonomy): domain Bacteria; phylum Bacteroidota; class Bacteroidia; order Bacteroidales; family UBA4417; genus UBA4417. Next base: position 2,069 of record CAZBZA010000705.1, on the reverse strand, counting down.
ATGGTGTCGCGCATCATTGCAAGGCAGTTGGCTGCAGGATTTTGTCCCTGGACGGAGTATTGCCCAGGAGTTGAAAATACGCCGAAAGTGATTGCTGAACCGCTACCTGCTATTGTTTGCCCGGTTGAAAGACCGTTTCGCAGAAGCGTGTAATTCATTCCCACTTCCGAATTGTTGAGTCCGATTAATACACCGGTATCTCCTTCGCAATAATATCCGCCGTTTGATCCGGTTACAACAAACAGATCAGGCAGAGAAAATACCGAAACCGCGGCTAGTCCGTTTATGGAATCGGCGGGCACATCACAAAAAGCATCATTGGCTGAAACAACTGTATAGGTTGTGGAAACAGCAGGACTAACATTAAACGTATAAGGAGTTGAAATAATGTTATTTACAGTTACAGGCGTAACACCATCCGTATAAATTACATCCCATGGTGCTGTACCGGTAAAATCAATACTTACCGGGGTAGAAGCTCCTTCGCACATGCTTACTGTGCCGGTGATGGTAGCAGTTGGATCGGGATGAACGGTAAGCCACATAAAATCGTCGCCGGTAAGGCTCTGGCAACCTGAAAGACCGAGCGTAAGAACTACAATATTTCCAACGTCGGCTGGTCCGGGCGTATAAGTCGGATTTAAAATATTCGGGTTGCTAAACAATCCTGAACCGGAGGTTGTCCAGGTAATTGTGCTCTCGAACTGAGCCGTAGGATTAAGCTGGTATGGACGCTGACCGCAGATTTCGCCATCCGGACCCGCATTGCTTAGAGGCGTCGGATCTATTTGCAAAATCATCTGATCGTTTACAAATTCAGTTCCGCAATTTCCAATTCCCTGTAAAGTGAGTGTAAAAGTAATTATACGGTCAGGAGTGCTCAGGTCAATTGGTCCGGCAAAATACACCGGATTGAGAATACCCGTGTTGCTCAGAAATCCATCACCTCCGCTGGCTGTCCACACTACAGTTGACAAATTATAATTATTCCCAACTCCTGACAATTGGTACTGAGTAATATTGCTGCAAATAAAATCATCAGCCCCGGCAGTTACCACCGGATAGGGTGAAACACTGAAAACACGGCTATCGCTCACAAACTGCCCTGAACAGGTTAGGCTGCCCTGAGCTGTTAGCGTAAGTGTTACGGTGCCATTGTTAAAATCAATATTTCCGGGCATGTAAGTTGGTGACAGCAATGTATTGTTATCAAATGATCCATCACCGGCGGTCCAGCCCAGACTTGTAAAATTTGTAGCTGTTGCCCCGGTAACACTGATAGCATTTAAAACACAGAATGCATTATCAGTACCGGCATACGCGGTTGGCATAGGGTCAATTAATACAGTTACCTGATCCGAATCCGAAAATCCTGTACAAGCCCCGGTTCCGGTTCCGCTGAGTGTTAACGTTACACTGCCTGAGGCAATATCGAGCGGTCCGGGGGTGAAGACCGCATTCAGAAGGTTCGGATTATTAAAAGTTCCATCGCTTCCCAGGGGTTTCGACCAAATCCACGGGCTGCAGAATTGCTGTGAACCATTGAGTATAATTGTATTAGCGGCACAAATGGTAGCATCGGTTCCGGCATTAATTTCCGGAAGAGGATTAACCATTAAAATTCGGGTAGAAATAGCTGTTTCGGCACTACAGGTATTGGCCCCGGCTGCAGTGAGAGTAAGGGTTACTGACCCGGTTTCGGCGGGCAAAGGCACATATGTAGGCGTAAGTGTATTTGCATTAACAAGTGAACCGGTTCCGTTTTCGGTCCAGGTAACTGAACTGTAGTTTGAAGCCGTTGCTCCTGAAATCGCATAATTTACTCCCTGGCAGGTAGCTCCGGACGGACCCGCATTGGCAACCGGCAATGGGTGGATGGTGAGTGTTAATACATCCGACGATTCCAATGCTGAACAACTGGCGGAACCATCGCCATAAATGGTTAACTGAACCGTTCCTGCGGCAATGTCTCCGGGACCAGGTGTATAAACAGGATTAACTATGTTTGCATTACCGAAAGTTCCATCTCCGGAAGTACTCCACGACACCGACTGGCAATTTAGCGCAAG
>CAZBZA010000704.1:0-2096 GCA_964495865.1 uncultured Lentimicrobiaceae bacterium | reverse complement strand
TCTGTCCCGAATATGTGCATCCCAGGTCGAAAAGCCGGCGCATCAAAGCAGGTTTATCAACCCGCGACATCATCAGGATGTCTTTCGAAATACTGGTTTCGGCTAAAGAATTACTGATGTAGTTTTTCCATCGCGACTCATCAGTTATCAGCGAAGCCGCGCCCGGAAACCCGCCATACCAGGCATATTGCTCAGCATTCCAGCCAAAAGCATCACGCATCTCCGCCAAAGACCAATGACCAATATACATTGTCTCATACCTTCCGGCCAGTGATTCTGTCATGCCTGTTTGAAGCAACAAGCGGGAGGAGCCAAGCAGGATTACATGAAGCGGTATATTTTCACGGCTATCGGCATCCCATAATCGTTTCACCGTTTCACTCCAGTTTGGAATTTTTTGTATTTCATCAATGATCAGCACATAGGAATCTGTCCCGCCGGCTTTCATCCTCACCCTTGCCGTTTCCCATTGCATCTCTATCCAGGCAAGCCCTATCCCCGAAATGTCATCCGCGGCGGCATACATCCCCTGAATTCCGGGTTCGTTGAGCAATTGCAGAACTAAAGTTGTTTTACCAACTTGCCGGGGACCAGCAAGCACCTGCATAAATCTTCTTTGTTCTTTAATTCGACTTATAACTAACTGTAATTGATCGCGTTTAATCATGTTATATTTTTTTACTCAATACTAAAAGCAAAATTACGCATTACTTTGAGTAAAATTACTCAATAAGCTAATTATATTTATTAGGGTAACTGAGTAAAAACACTTAGTTAGCTGAGTAAAAATACTCAATACATTGAGTAAAAATATTTAATATAGTTTAAAGAATTGAAAATAAATAAGTTAAAAATATTATTATAAGAGATTAAATATAGGTTTTAGGGAAGATACTAAGCAATCTAACGATAAAAGGACTTGTTTTAATTGTAAATTGTTCTTTCCGAAAACAGATTTGATTTACCGAAAAGAAATTGATTTTTTTCAGACTCAATCTATTTATAAAAAGTAAATTTGAAGACTCATAAAACTAAACTCCAATTTGGTATGAAAATAAAATTTATTGGCGCCGCCCGCGAAGTTACCGGAAGTAAACATCTTATTACTACTGACAGCGGAAAGAAAATACTCCTCGACTGCGGCATGTTCCAGGGCAAAGGCCTCGAAACGGATGGCATGAACCGTAACCTCATGTTTAATCCATCTGAAATCGATCATGTTATTCTTACTCATGCACATATTGATCACTCAGGGCTGATACCTTATATCTATAAACTTGGTTTTCGTGGTTCGGTGATCTGCACCAGCGCTACACGCGATTTGTGTGCTATAATGCTCGCCGACAGCGGCCATATTCAGGAAGGTGATGTGAAATGGTTCAATAAACGCAGGGTAGCCAGAGGGCTTACGCCGGTTGAACCTATATATAAGGAAGCAGATGCACGCGCCTGCATGGAATTATTTATCGGTGTAGCTTACGACCGTAAGTTTTATATTGATGGCAATATAAAAGTTAAGTTTACCAATACCGGCCATATGCTGGGCAGCGGAACTGCTTTGCTCGAAATAACCGAAAACGGTAAAACCACACGCATTGCTTACACCGGCGATATTGGTCGTCCCGAAAGCCGTATTCTTAAATCGCCGAAAGCGTTTCCTCAATGCGATTACCTTATAACCGAAGCAACTTATGGCGATCGTTTACATCCGCAATTGCAGGAAGCTGAAGGTGAGCTTTTACGCGTTATCCGCGAAACATGTGTCGAAAGAGGTGGCAGGGTAATTATTCCATCATTTGCAATTGGACGTACCCAGGAAGTGGTGTATGCACTCAATACATTTTTCAACGAGGGTTTGTTGCCAAGAGTAAATATTTATGTTGACAGTCCGTTGGCAGTAAATGCAACTGATATTTTCAGGATGCATACTGATATCCTGAATGATGATGTGGCTCACACAATGCTTACCGATCCTGATCCTTTTGGTTTTAACTCGCTGTTTTATATCAAAAGCCCCGATGAATCAAAAAAACTGAATTCCAACAAAAAACCTTGTGTAATTATTTCGGCATCGGGCATGATGGAAGCCGGGCGTA
>CAZBZA010000703.1:0-2097 GCA_964495865.1 uncultured Lentimicrobiaceae bacterium | reverse complement strand
AACCTCCTGCCGGAGTGAAACCGGGCGAGGTTTTTGGTTTGGTGAGCATGGAAGGACGCCCTATTCTGTTAAGGGTTTCAGTTCCTTTTACATCGGTGCGGATAGTGATGAGTCCGCGAATATCTTCAGCCATAAACATGGGCTGGATAAAGTATTCGTCGATTGCCTGGCGTTTAAAGGCGGGGGAGGTAGATTGGGAAAAAATGTTGCTCATTATTTTTGGATTTGAAGATTTTTAAGGGGTGGAAGTGGTCATTCAGTGGTCATTCGGTGGTCATTCAGTTGTTGAGGGAAGAGGGGTTTGAGGGTTTGGGAAGATGGAGTGGTCATTCAATTGTCAATCAGTTGTTTTGGAACTGTTTGCCAATTTTCGTTTTAAGTCTTTGGGAAGTTGGGAAAGGATTTGTTTTCCGGTTTCGTCTTTTTCCTGGTCACCTATTCCGAGGCTGACTTTTGGATCAGTGACGTTGAGGGGAATAGATGGACGGGCAGAAAGTTGTTCGGTAAGTTCAGTGATGCGGGTATTTGCTGCATTGAGAGATTGACGCTCTGTTTCCAGATCGACAAGCAAAGCCTGATGTTCAGCATTCAGCGTATCGAAGGCAGTTGTGCTTTCGGTGAGTTTGGTGTCAGCTGCTGAGAGCTGTTCGTTGAAAGATGCAAAGAAGGCAGTAAGTGATTCTGCTTTCTGCAGCTGAGTGAATCCCTCTACTTCTGTGAATGATTCGGGATAGGAAGCGGAAACGGCATCAAAGAGGGTGTTCAGGGTATTGTCATCCTGGGGCTGGTCAGCGTTTTGCGCTGGGTGATCCACAGGTTGAACCGAGAAGGAAGCCAGGAAAGCAGCAAAGTTTTGCCGGATTTTTTCGGAAAGGTTCATTTTAGAATTTGTTATGTAATTAGTTAGAAATTCAGATACAGAATCAGGTTTTGAGAAGATAAGATCAAGGATTTCGGGGTTCTCATCCAGAAATTGAGTTGCAATTGCCGGGAAGCTATCCACAGAGAAAAGGCCTTCGGTGGCTGCTGGTTCATCGACAATATCCGTTGCCCTCAGTTCTTTCAGGCGGAAATATTCCTTTTCCACTTCCTTTCCATCCATATCCTCTTTAATGAAAACAGAATCCGCAATTTCGAAAACAATGGAGGCACCGAACATGTCAGGGTTCTTTTCAGCCATATCAAGGATATAGGTATAAAGATCACCGCCAGGGGTACTTCGGGCTGTGTCGTCAAGGTACAGATCAGCATTTACTTTGTCGCTTAAATATGAATAATTTTTGAAACGTCCGAGGTAGGTTCCCAAAGCCTGGCTGCACATATTCGGGTGACCGAATCTTGCTTTGATGCCTGCAGATTTTGAAGCTGCATTATCAACGATCTGGAGCAGGAAAGTGCGATCGATGAAACCGCCATGTCCCTTTGCCGGTCCGATACGGGCGATAGTCACCCCCTGAATAATACCCAGCTCGCGGTCGATATTAGCGACCGGAGCTGAGTAAATGGGAGATGTCGAAAAGTACCTGTTCATTACTTCACGGTTTTCTGAAGTTCAGAACCCCCTATTTTCCGGGTAGTCGTTTTTGGGGTGGTCATGGAAGCGGCCTTTTTGCCGGGCTTTGATTTGATTTTTTTAGCAGCCATAAACGGTGAATTAGTGGTTAATAATCAGGACAAACAAAATTAAATTTACTTAAAGTAAAACTTTAGTCAATAATCGAAAAAAGATTGTATTTCAATAAAATATATCTATATTGTACGTAAATTTGTATTACAAAAAACAGGTCAAAATATGGAAGAAATCAAAGAACTGGTTTTGAGCGAAATAAAAGAAATAGCCGGCATAGATGCAGGCAAATTGCTTGACATCGGATTGATCCCTGAGGACCATGCCCGGAAATGGGTTTTGAAACGGAAGTATTTTGAGATGGCAAAAACGGGAAGGACCTACACCGATATCAAACTGGAGCTGAGCGTTGAATATGGGGTGAGCATAAGTACGATTGAAAGAATCGTTTATAAGAGGTGATTGCTTATTGATGAGATTGCTTCGCTTCGCTCGCAATGACAACTCGCGATGACGATGGCATGAACCCG
>CAZBZA010000702.1:0-2099 GCA_964495865.1 uncultured Lentimicrobiaceae bacterium | reverse complement strand
AGTAAAAGAGACAGGTTTCTATTCTTAGAAAACTGTCTCTTTTTGTAATAAGTAAATGCCGAAGTAATTAAAATCGGAATACCAGGCATAGGCCATCCCTGCCGTGGTACAAACTCAATTCGTTGCCCGATTGCAGTTTGAGCAGATTAGCTTTTCTAAAATGAGCTATAGATGAAAGCCCGATTATGGTACCTGCAGCCGCTACCCCGTAGCCTACAATATGGAGGGTATTAATAGTATTTTCATAACTTTTATAGTCGTCGGCGTAGCTATACATGTTGCTTTGCGTGATGGTAGGTTCATGTATAAATTTCGGAACGAAAATGGCAGTAAACAAGCCGGCAGTAATAACAGCAAAACTCGATCGTACCATTACACTGGCCTTATTTAATTCATTTGTTGCCATTTCGGAACTGGTAAGCGCACGGATCGTGGAAGGAGTCCCAGTTTGCCAATACCCTAGGTATATTTCGCCATGATGAATGGTTTTTGCTCCCAGCATTTTCGAATATGTACCTGCTTCGTACTTTCCAGGCCAGGCATAGGAAGCAACGAATGCAGTTTGAACTTTCTTTACTTTCAGTTCTCCATTTTCGCGGATGCAGAACTGAATAATTGAATCAGGTTTCGAAACTTTTAATATCTGGCACAGTATTTCAGCGCCATCGTTCATTCGGATAGTATCCTTGCGGTCCTGGGCATTGGCAATGGTACAGGCCAAGATCAAACTTATTATAATTATAATTCTCATACTAATTTTTTTAAACCGGACAGGTAGCAGTAGAATAGGCGAAGGTAGGAATGTTGGGGTTATGGTGGGATTGAAATTTTGGTGATGGCTGCGTGTGTCTGAAATTGGACGGGTGCGAACGGACTATAAATACTGCCTTTTTAAAAACACCTTTTCCATCACATACCCAAATCCAACTCCAATGGTGTAACAAACCAGATCGCTCCATAGAAATCCATATCCAAATATCAATCCACCAAGAGGATAGGAGCGAAGGGAATCAATCCATGATGAATGATAAAGCTGACTAAGTTCGATTCCAAACGAAAATAGTAATGCGGCAACAGCTACCCATACTGTGCTTTTCTTAGTAAAAAAGATTCCCAAAAGCAGAAATACCATGAGAGCCCATAGTGTGTCGCCGAGGTATAGCTTTATCCAATGAGGAAAATAACCTGAGAAATGCCGCGATGCCAGCCCTGCAGCTATTGTGGCAATTAGTAAAAAGGAATAGATGTATCGGTTTCGGTTCAATGCAGGTGTTTTGAGTTGGCTGAACGATTATGCTGTTTTACGGAGTAAAGGTATAAATACCTACAAATTTAAAACCTAAATTTCCCTGTATCATCCTTTAACAAACTTACAACCCATCTTCACCCTTCGCCCCATTCTCCCTCGCTGTTGCTACCCAGTGATCAACCAAAGTTTCGGGGTTCGCGCCAATGCCGCGGGCCAGGTGCAGGGCTACTCCCATTATCAAAACAGAAGCTTCATGTAATTCCTGGTTCGTTTGTATAGTTCCAAATTGTTGCTGCGCTTTTGCCTGGAGTAAATCGTTGTGTTTTCGTGCAAATGAAATCGGGTCTTCCAGGTAATCTGTAATTTCGGGGAGCATCAGGCAATCCAGCCAATCGGGGCCAATCCTGTCGGTCAATTCCTGCGGAGGTTCGCTGCCCATTTTTCGCCATAGCGGCAGTGTTTTGGTATCACCCGATTCGGCCAGGCCGGTATCCAGTAGCAGCTCAAAGGCAATGTCAGCCAGGTTTTGCATCACTTCTAAATACGCATCCTGTGCCTTTTCGAACTGCCCGGTTGCCTGGCCTTTAAGGTATTCGTCAACAGTTAGTTGTGGCAATCCGGAAACTTCAGGACAGCCTTCGAGGCACGGGAATTCATTCCCCTCGTACATGTAATGAACTTCCTCACTTTGTATCTGTCGCCCAAGCGGGTACAGGCGGCAGGAAAGCGGTCGGCCTAAATGTACGCTGCATCCGAAATCAGTAATATACTGGCTGCATGCCTGTTGATTCTTCCAGCCAATGGCGCCGTTAAATTTTAAACGAATCCCTCCAAACTCGCAATACAGATC
>CAZBZA010000701.1:0-2104 GCA_964495865.1 uncultured Lentimicrobiaceae bacterium | reverse complement strand
TGTCCCCTTGTCCTCCCAACACCTTGTCAATATTTTCATGCCACAAATTATACTACTTTAGCACAAAATCCGTTATCAGTTCTGTAGAACATAATTCTTATCAGCCTTATCCATAATTACTGCCCGATTTTGAAGCCTTTTTTCTCCCACATTGTTTTTCTTTTAAAATCATTACTCGGCATTAGTTTACTGATATTGAGCAATATGGTTGCTGCGCAGGTAGGAATGATCACCGGCAAAGTCAGTGACGAGAAGAATAATCCTGTTGAACTCGTTAACGTAAGTATTTTCGGTTCGCCCGGCGGTACGACTACTGCCGCTGACGGGAGTTACAGCCTGCAGATACCGGCTGGCAAACCATTAAAAATCGTTTATTCTTTTATCGGTTTCAAGACCGACACGGCAGTTGTGAAAGTGAATGCGGGCGAAAAACTCAGGGTAAACCGCACAATAATTTCCACCGCTACCGAACTCGAAAGTATTATTATCGAAGACCGGCAGATCCGGAATACCAACCTCACACGCATCGATCCACGAACTATAAAAGCGCTGCCCACGGCTTCCGGAGGCATTGAAGCCCTTATAAAGACAATGCCAGGCGTTGTTTCAAACAATGAGCTCAGTTCGCAGTATTCGGTGCGCGGAGGAAATTTCGACGAAAATCTTGTATATGTAAATGATATTGAAATCTACAGGCCTTTCCTTGTGAGGTCGGGACAGCAGGAGGGAATGAGTTTTCTGAACAGCGACCTGGTTTCATCGGTTTTATTTTCGGCAGGCGGATTCGAAGCGCGATACGGCGATAAACTTTCGAGCGTTCTGGATATAAAATACAAACATCCCACTAAGTTTGCTTCGTCTGCCGTGGTTAGTCTGCTGGGTGCAACCGCCCATGTGGAAGGAGCCACGAAAAACCAGAAATTCACTTACCTCGCCGGAGTGCGATACAAAACCAACCAATATCTGCTTAATGCTCTCGAAACTACAGGAAGTTATCAACCGGTGTTTCTTGATATACAATCGTTACTAACATTTGAAATAAATAAAAAACTTGAACTATCCGTTTTGGGATATATTTCTTCAAACAACTATACATTTGTCCCTGAAACGCGCGAGACCAATTTCGGTACTTATTTTACTCCTTTGCGACTTACCATGTATTTCGAAGGTCAGGAAGTTGATAAGTACGATAGCCGTATGGGAGCTCTTACACTTACTCACAAACCAGGTAAACATTTACAAATCAAATGGATAGCTTCAGCTTACGATTCGCGTGAAACTGAATCCTTCGACGTATTATCCGAATATTACATTGCCTTACTCGATAACCAACCTGACGAAACTGATTTAAACGAATCGGTCGGAGCCAAAGGCGTTGGCGGATATTTTGACCATGCACGCAACCAGCTCGACATGACGGTAATGAACCTCGAAAACCGGTATAGCTATTCAAAAGGCAATAGTTTTGCCCTGTGGGGAATAAAATATCAGAAAGAAATAATTGACGACCGCATTAACGAGTGGCAGCGTTTAGATTCCTCTTTTTATTCTATTCCGGCTAATCTTGGCACACCCGGTCAGCCCGGAAACCTTACTGATTTTGTTTTAAACTATCACCTGAAAACCAAGGCCAGTTTAAATACAAACCGCTACACTGCTTTTTTGCAAAACACCTGGACGCTTGACGGCGATTCAACAAATCTAGCTGTTACAGCCGGAATCAGGTTTCAATATTGGGATTATAACGAACAGTTTGTTGTTAGTCCACGGGCAAGTATTTCCTATAAGCCACTGTGGGAAGAAGATGTTATGCTCAGGTTTTCGGCCGGATATTATTATCAGCCGCCCTTTTACCGCGAACTCCGCAACCTGCAGGGAGAAATAAATCCTGACCTGATGGCTCAGAAATCAATACAGTTTGTTGCCGGCAGCGATTGGAATTTCATGGCCTGGACCCGGCCATTTAAATTCGTTACCGAAGTGTATTACAAGCATTTAACTGATCTGGTTCCTTACCAGGTTGACAATGTGCGCATACAATACCTCGGTATAAACGGATCAAAAGGGTATGCGTATGGCATTGATTTTAAAGTGAATGGCGAAT
>CAZBZA010000700.1:0-2104 GCA_964495865.1 uncultured Lentimicrobiaceae bacterium | reverse complement strand
GTTCAATTCTTCGCGTTCAAGGTTTCATTGCTTCGCGTTCAAATGTTCAATGCTTCGCGTTCAATGCTTCGCGTTCAAGGGTTCAATGCTTCGCGTTCAAGGTTTCATTGCTTCGCGTTCAAATGTTCAATGCTTCGGGTTAAAATAGCACAAAACCAAATTAAACCAGTTTGAAAAATACCGGATTAATTCGGTTTCATTCGGTTATGAATGCAAGTAGAGCAAGTTTTACTATCTGGATTTCTTCATTGCAGCCTGAACCGTATCGGCCAGAAGTGCAAATATTTCTTCGTTAGTCCCTACAGCATTAACAACCACATGTTTGTTTTGTTTTTTGTACAATTCCATTACAGGGGCTGTTTTGTTTTCGTATTCTTCGAGGCGGTGAATGATAAGTTCTGTAGTAAGGTCGTAAGGACGGGCTTTATCGGAGCGTCCGCGTTTATCGAGCCTTTTTATAAGTTCGATTGTTGGTACCGTAAGTTCAACTACATACGAAACGCCCATTCCCATTCGACGTAGTAAACCATCGAGAATATAAGATTGCAGAATTGTTCGCGGAAATCCTTTAAATACAAACCCATTTACATGATTATGCATTTTCATTTCACTCTCAATCAGCCTGATAACAATTTCGTCCGAAACCAGATCTCCTCTTTCGAGTGTTTCTTTTACTCTCTGGCCTAGCTCCGTGCCTGCTTTTATTTCTTTACGCAACAGCGATCCGGTTGAGATATAATACAGGTTAAATTTTTTGGCCAGCATATTTCCCTGAGTACCTTTTCCGGCTCCGGGAGGGCCTGATACCACAAGGTTAAACCATTCTTTCTGCAGTGTAAGTTCAATTGCGTGACTCAGTTTATCGAAAATCTCAGGAATCGGACCTACTCCCTGAATCGGAACATAAAGATTCTTTTCCTGGTAATAACCGATTACGGGTGAGGTTTTGTTTTTGTACTCCTGAAGCCTGAATTTTATAACTTCTTCGGTATCGTCCACACGGCCCGAGACTTTTCCACGCTCGATAAGCCTGCGGGTAAGTTCTTCGTCAGGAACTTCGAGACTAAGCATACACGAAAGAGAAGTATTGAGTTTCAGAAGCAGTCCGTCGAGAATATATGCCTGCACCAAAGTCCGCGGGAAACCGTCAAAAAGAATTCCTTTTTTATCCGAACTGGTGATAATTTTCTTTTCGATAAGTTCAACCATTATTTCGTCCGAAACCAAACCGCCAAGTCCGATCAGGTCTTTTACTTTCATACCCAAAGCCGTTTCTTCAGCTATTTCCTGCCTCAGCAGATCGCCGGTTGAAATGTAGGCAAGATTATATTTCTCAATCAGCATTTGCGACTGAGTTCCTTTTCCGGCTCCCGGAGGTCCGAAGAGTGCTATATTGAGCATATCAGGTAGTTTTTAATGAAACCTCATAATGAGGATCCTGCTTTATGAAAAAATGATTTTTGTAGTGCGAAAGATAATATTTAAAAAAATATCAGCCTTCAATAATCTTATAAATATCTGCTGAATTTCGTCCCAGGCCATCATAATCAAGTCCGTAACCAACCACAAATTCGTTCGGGATACTGAAGCAGAGATAATCGACAGGAAATTTCGAATTGAAAGGTTCGGGTTTTAATAAACAGGAAGCAACTTTAACTTCTGCCGGTTCCATAGCTTGTAATGTGGCTAAAAAGCTTTCGAGAGTAAGACCGGTATCAACAATGTCCTCAATTACAACAATGGTGCGGCCTTTAATATCCAGATCGAGGCCGATAATCTGCTGCACCACGCCTGAACTTTGCGTTCCCTGGTACGACGACAGTTTAACAAAAGCTATTTCGCAATCGATGGTGACCTGTTTAAGGAGATCAGATGCAAAAATAAATGCGCCATTTAAAACAACAACAAAAAGCGGTTTTTTCCCTTTAAGTTCGGTATTTATACGCTGCGCAAGTTCAGTAACTTTAGCTTGAATATCGGTGTTAAGTATATATTTTTCGAAGCTTTTATCCTTCAGTTTCCAGATTTCGGGCATAAAATGATATTTTGAGTTTTAATCCGGACAAAATTACTGTTTACGGGCGATATTTCCATTAAAAAGATG
>CAZBZA010000699.1:0-2108 GCA_964495865.1 uncultured Lentimicrobiaceae bacterium | reverse complement strand
CATCGAGGCTTTCGACTGAGCTGTCAACAATTTCCTTTGCCAGCGGAAGGTCTTTAACCATGATTTTTTTACCGTTTCCAATCACAATGGCACGTTCTATCATATTTTCGAGTTCGCGTATATTGCCGGGAAAAGGGTAATCGAGCATTCGCTTCAGGGCAGAAGCATCAATACTCATCACAGGCCGGTTCATGGAGGTACAATATTTTTTTACAAAATACTCAGCAAGCAGTGGAATATCCTCTACCCTTTCGCGCAATGGCGGAACATGGATATTCATCACATTAAGCCGGTAATAAAGGTCTTCGCGGAAAGTCCCTTTCTCAACCATGCTCTTCAAATCGCGGTTGGTAGCGCATATCACCCTGAAATCGGAAGTTATTTCCTTGTTCCCTCCTACCCTCATGAAAGTTTTACTTTCGAGAACCCGCAAGAGCTCAATCTGCATTTTTGTGGAAATGGTTGCAATTTCGTCGAGGAAAATAGTGCCGCTGTCGGCCATCTCGAAACGGCCTTTGCGGTTATAAATGGCACCGGTAAAAGCTCCTTTTTCGTGACCGAACAACTCACTTTCGAGCAAACTTTCGGTAAGAGCGCCGCAATGTACACTAACCAAAGGATAAAACCTGCGCTGCGAATTGGAATGTATAGCCCTGGCAACTAACTCTTTGCCGGTTCCGCTTTCGCCGGTAATTATTACCGACGAATTGGTTGGGGCAACGCTTTCGATTTCCCCGAGTACTTTTTTAATGGCATCGCTTTTGCCAATCAAATCCTCAACGTTTTCGAGCGAATCGACTCTTTTCTTCAAAGTTTCGTTTTCGTTAGCCAGTTGTATCTGCCTGGAAGCATTACGTATAAGGTGCGAAAGATCGTCGGGATCAAAAGGTTTGGTAACATAATCGTAAGCGCCATCCTTCAGGGCTTTAACGGCCGTATCAACAGTAGCGAAAGCCGTCATCATTATCACTATTGCATCCTTATCGAGGGTTTTAATTCGGCGGAGCATTTCCAGACCGTCCATGCCAGGCATTTTAATATCGGCCAGTATAATATCATATGTGCCTGATTCGAGAATCGACAGTGCTTTTTTTGCATCTTCGGCACAATCAACCCGATATCCGTCCTCGATAAACCAGTTGCTCAGCGAATCCCTAACTGATTCTTCATCGTCAACGATGAGTATTGAAATCTTTTTCTCCATGCTGCTTTGCTTTAATTCCTTGTTAAAGGTAAGGATATTGAGATGGTTGTACCGATCCCTGATTCCGATTTAACTTGTATTTTACCTTTATGGCTGTGTATGATTCCGTGGGCGATTGATAAACCGAGTCCGATACCATGAACTTCCTGTTTTGTAGAGAAAAATGGCTCGAAAATATGTGGTATAGCTTCGGATGGAATACCGATGCCATTATCAATAAATTCGATAAGTATGGTTTCCTTATCGGGATTTGATGTCCGCAGTATGATTTCCCCGTTTTCGGTTACCGCCTCGGTGGAATTTACAAGTATAGCCATGCATGCTTGTTTTACCTGGTTAGGGCTGCAATAAACAAGGTCGGTTTTAGCCAAAAATTCTTTTACGAAACTGATATTTGCAATTTTAATTGAATGCGACACTAAATCGGATGTTTCCTGTAAAATTTCATTCAGATGCAGGGGTTCAAAATCTTCCTGGTCCTTTTTCGAAAAATCGAGTAAGCCTTTTACAATATCACCACACCGTTTGGTTTCGTTTTCGATCAGCTTAAGGTGTTTGAGCATCAGCTCTTTTTTCTCGGGCGTAATTTCGGGATTGCTTAATTGCTTATGCACCAGTTTTGTATAAACGAGTATTCCCGATAACGGATTATTAATTTCGTGTGCAACGGAAGATGACAGTTTACCTAACGAAGCAAGGCGTTCAATATGCATAAGTTCATTCTGAGCAGCGCCCAGTTCTTCCGACTTTTTCTGAACCTTATATTCGAGCTGTTGCGACCAGTTTTCAAGTTCTGTAGTTGCAGTTTGCAGGTTATCGAGCATATCGTTGAAAGCAACCGAAACCATACGCATATCGTCGAGCTGATTGGGTTTAATTTCGACCCTGGTGCTTTTATCACCGT
>CAZBZA010000698.1:0-2109 GCA_964495865.1 uncultured Lentimicrobiaceae bacterium | reverse complement strand
CCAAAACTGGTTGTATTTGCGGAGCCTGTTTTTTCGAATGTTTCAGGTTCAATTACCAGGCTAAATCCGGGTATCTTTTCCTCCAATTTTTCATTTATCTTCTGAAATAGTTCCGATTCCTCGTCAGGATCCAGGTTTGTGCTTAGTTCCGCTTTATATTTATATCGCGAAACTCCCGGTCCGAACAATATCATATCAAGTGTAATCCTGTCGCGAAAAACGAACTGGTAACCAAGCTGAAAACCTACTGTTGTAACACTGAACATAAAATCGGCGTTCAGTTTACCGCTAAAGGATGCTGTATTGGCTTCGAATTCGAAATCCCGTGAAAAACGATTATAAGCAAAGTATGGTCCGATATAAATACCATGTGGCGAATTATATTTGTTTTCTTTTGCCAGGTAAAACCGGTAATCGCCACTTACACTCATGCCATAGCTTTTAATATCATTTGTAAGTCCTTTTATGGAGTCAGTGTTAATATCGAGAAGCTGTCCCAACGAGAACGTTCCTAAATGAACGCTGAATGACTGGTGCTTTCCTATAGTTCGTTCGTAACCTAATACGTAATTATTACTGCCAAAAATCATAGGGCTGGTAAGATTAAGTTTTACCGTGTTTTTTCGGTTTTTCTTAACCGGTGTTGAATCATTTACCAGTGTTACATCCTGCGAAAATACAGCCTGAACAAGGATAATGATTATCAATGTTGCGCATGCACGAATCAATCCTTTACGATTTGTTATATTCATGGATATAGGTATTTTGAGAAATTTCGGTTGTTTGTTTATCGGGCGTCAAATGTAGCTATTTCCATAAGAAAATTCAATCAGGTGGTTCAGAAAAGTTGGGGTTACTAATCAGTTTTCCGAACGCTACTACCCCATCTCTTGCTTACCCAATCATTCTGCTGTTCTTTAGTCAGGAATGTCCATGCGATAATACGGCTGATTTTATTTCCCTGTCCCATCGGGATCGTTTTTACGTCAGTGGCTTCCACTTTATACAGTTCATTATAAGCACTTCCGAGATTGGCTTCTTTTGAAATCAGAGTCGAAAACCAAAAGCACGAAGCGCCGAAAAGTTTACTCTGCCTGATCATTTGCTGAACAAATTTTTGTTCGCCACCCTCGCACCATAGTTCATTGCTTTGCCCGCCGAAGTTAAGCAATGGGGTGTTCTGTATTTTCCGGCTGAGGTTGCTCAGTTTGCGCACAGTTCCCGACATGGCTTCGGCTGCAGAAGCATGAAACGGCGGATTACAAATGGTTATATCAAACTGCTCGCCCGTTTTTATGATTCCTTTAAAAATATCGCTATGGTTTGTTTGTAAGCGGAGTTCGGTTTTCCCTTTCAGAACCGGATTTGAGTCAACAATAGCCGCCGCTGACTGTAAACCCACCGGATCGGTATCGCTTCCTGTAAACGACCAGCCGTATTCGCTGATTCCGATAATAGGGTAAACACAATTTGCACCCACGCCGATATCGATGCATCTGAACGAGCTGCCTCCAGGAATTTTACCGTTGTTACACTTGCCTGCTAAATCGGCCATATTATGAATATAGTCAGCCCTTCCGGGTATAGCGGGACATAAATAGCCTTCAGGGATGCTCCATTTTTCAATACCGTAATAATACATCAATAATGCTTTGTTTAGGGCTAAAACGGCTTCGGGATCAAAAAAATCGATGGACTCGTCGTTATAGGCATTCAGCTTTACAAAAGGGGCTAATTGCGGACAACTTTGTATAAGTGATTTAAAATCATAGCGTTCGCGATGCCTGTTACGCGGATGCAGGCTGGTTTTTTCTTTGGGATGTTCTCTTTTTTTTAAGGCCATGGTTAATCCGGAGTCCACTTTTTACTATGGAGTGTTACTTTATAGTTCAATGCTTTGATCGGGGAAATAGTACTATGTCAAAAGTAGAGGTATTTCCACTGTAACAGGTATGAGGTATTCAAAAATTGAAATTATTTTCCGGCTGATATAATTTTCTTGTCCATAACTTTACAGTAATTCCATACTTTTGGCAAAAAACTACAAATACCTGCTGTGGAACAGAAAAATGGCGAACGGGTTTATTTCCCTCAATTTGATGTAATCCG
>CAZBZA010000697.1:0-2111 GCA_964495865.1 uncultured Lentimicrobiaceae bacterium | reverse complement strand
TTGATGCCGGCAACAAATTCGCCTAATGCAGTACCTGTTCCACCTTCATATTGGTTCCAGATATGGTCGTAACCGACTTTAACATTAAATAAGGGTGTGAATCTGGATCGGAAAGGCAGATATTCAATGTCACCGAAAACAGTAATTCCATTTATACCTTCGAAATTCTGATATCCGACGCCCGCTCCGGCAAAGAAGCGTTTTTCGAACAGCGAAATGCCATTTACCATGTTTAAATCGATACCATTCTGCTCTTTATTAAGATAATCGCCTTTCCAGTCCGAATCAGGACCCATGTCATACTGCACTGTGTTATACCGGAAATTCATAAACCCGGCTTCCATTTTCCTGGCATATCTAACCTGCGAATACGATTCGACCGAGATAAATGTCAACACTAAAATAAACGCAAATATTTTCCTCATATTCTGGTTATGTAATTAGCAAGTGGAAACCAGGATACTGTTATTTGCATCCATTTCCCGAAATAGTAATATTTTCCCCATCCTTTTGTACCTGTAGCTCAAGCGTTTGCTTCAACACTTCGAGCACCGACTCAAGCGATTGATCGTTAAATGAAGCTGTTACCCGGCATTCAGTTAATTGTTCGTCTTTTAAAATAACCGATGTTTGGTAAACACTGCGGAGTGTTTTAACTACCTGTGCTAACGATTCGTTGTCGAATACCAGCACACGCGTTTTCCATGCCATATAATTGGGATCGGTATTGGTCTCTTTTCGTATAAACTTTTGATCGGCAATAAGTTCAGCTTTTTCGCCTGGTAAAAGAAGTACGTTTTCAGCTGGTTTCTCTGTATAATAAACGGATACTTTCCCGCTGGTAAGCACTACTTCCATGTTGCCTTCGGCGGAACTTGTATTTACATTGAATTCGGTTCCCAGCACTTCCACTCTTGCATCACCCGAAGCCACAATAAAAGGTTTTGATCCGTCATGTGTAACTTTAAAATAGGCTTCGCCTTTGAGTTTTACATTCCGGTTTTTGGAGGTAAATTTTTCAGGGTAAGTAAGTTGCGAGCCTGCATGAAGCGAAACCACCGATCCGTCAGGCAGAAGCTGTTCGATGTTTTCAGCCTGGGCTGTAACTATAATTTCCGAAGGTTTCGAAAAGTAGAAATACAGCAGGAATGTGGAAACCAGGATTATAGCAACCGCAGCAACCCGCTGTAAAGTAAAGAAAGAAGCTTGACGTTTGTGGCTTTCGGTGTTAATCGAAACTACTTTTGGTGCTTCACTTGTTTCAGGAAGTGAGTTTATTTTTGACTGTAAGTCGCTCCACTCTTTATCCATATCAATGGACTGGGAAAACTTTTGTTTTTCGACCAACAACCACGTTTTATGGTATTGCCTGAAAAACTCTTCATTCACCGGGCTGGCAGCAAGCCAGTCGGATAACAGGCGCAACTCGTCCTCACCTATTTCGCCGGCGAAGTACCTCGTGATGAGGTCAGTATAATATGTAGTGTTATCGTTCATTTGCTTTTCGTATAAATAGTACACTCCAAATTGATTTTACCCTGACAGGGCTTATCAGTTTTTTATTAGAGTCTGTTTAAAATTAATGATTTTGACTTACAGACAAGGCGAGGGGCGACAAGGCGAGGGGAGAGAATCGTAATTATTGAACTACAAATTGGATTCTTCCGAATTCTGATTTCCGACATTTTCTTAACTTAAACTCATGAATTTTAAAAATTTAAACAATCTCTTAAACCCGGGTTGATTACAAAGGCAAATCATCGGTTAAAAAACCATAAAACCATCGCCAGAAAAACCGTCAGATACTCTGACAGCCTGATACGCATGTGCTGCAATGCTTTCGACATTTGTGTTTCCACGGTTTTAACCGAAATCTCAAGTTTAGTTGCAATTTCCTGGTATTTAAGGTTTTCGTAGCGATTCATCACAAATATCTGTTTGCATTTTTCGGGAAGTTCTTCAATGGCTGAATCAATTTTATTTTTCAGCTCTTCTTCCACCATGCTGTCGGCGCCGTCATATTCGGGTACCTCGGCCAGGTTTTCGATATGCAGGATATTCTGATCAAATTTACGGTTGTCCCTCAGGTAATTGGTGCATTTGTTATGAAT
>CAZBZA010000696.1:0-2112 GCA_964495865.1 uncultured Lentimicrobiaceae bacterium | reverse complement strand
AAAACAACCTGGTATTCATATTAAAATTATCACAAAATTATTTTTAGTGTTTTTTTGCAGCTCAGGATTGGGGTGATTGTTGACTTATGCATTACAACAGAGCAGCTGGGAGATGGGGCTGTTTGTTTAGGCGGGGACTGATAGGAAATCATTGGGAGTGGGGGAAGGAAGGTAGATTGTGCCGACACTGATTGCAAATCAGCGCCAGCGGGGGGTGATTGTTGACTTATGCATTACAACAGAGCAGCTGGGAGATGGGGCTGTTTGTTTAGGCGGGGACTGATAGGAAATCATTGGGAGTGGGGGAAGGAAGGTAGATTGTGCCGACACTGATTATAAATCAGCGACAGCGGCAGAAGTTGTTAGATTATACCGTTAATGATTCTAAAACACTTCCGACTTGGGGTTCATTACATTGCTCAACATATTCCTTTATAAACTAATTTTATAGCAATATTACATTTATAGAATGATTGATGTAACTTGTGCCATAATTCTAAAAGGCAAAAAAGTATTAGTAACTCAAAGAAGTGAAATAATGAATCTTCCATTAAAATGGGAGTTTCCTGGCGGGAAAATTGAATTGAATGAAACTGCTGAATTTTGTTTGCACAGAGAAATAAAAGAAGAATTGAATATAGAAATAAGTATCCTGAAAAGGATAGAATCTAAACACTTCGATTATGGTAATTTCAAAATTAACCTTATTCCTTTTGTAACTAAATATGTTAGCGGTGACATCTCCCTTGCTGAACACATAAGTTTTAAATGGCTCGCGCCAGAAGAACTTAAAACATTAGACTGGGCTTTGGCGGATATACCAGTATTAGAAGAATTTTTAAAATTGCATTATGACACAACTTGGACTCTATGAGCAACTTATAAACAAATTGATATCATCCAAATTGAATAATTTGGATAGAAACACATATTACATAAAGGAAAGTCCTATCGATAAAAATGAGGCCTCAAGGTTGTTGTCTCAATATCTCGTTGAGGTAATTCGTTTTGCACTCAATCTAATTACTGGAGATGACAGTATCGAAAAACAAATTGAGCTTTCAAACAAGATTATTTTCCTCTTGAGAACAGAACTGAAGGACGAGGAGTTTGATGAAGATATAATTGCAACAGAAGCAAAGATACTTTCTGCAATTTTTAAAAAAATCGATGCAAGATTCTCTGATTTTGACAAGCATTTGAAAGAGATAACTCCATATACACGATTATCTCAAAGCGAACTGTTTACCGGAAATAATGCTGGAATATCACTCGAAAGCGAAATCAAAAAAGAAATCCTTTCTTCAGATAAAATAAATTTCCTGGTATCATTTATCAAGTGGACTGGTATTAGGATTTTCGAGAAAGAGTTATTTGAATTTACAGAAAGGGGCGGTCAACTCAGAGTAATTACTACTTCTTACATGGGAGCAACAGATTTAAAAGCTGTAGAATATTTAGCTGGATTAAAGAATACTGAGATTAAAGTTTCATACAATACTGACAATGAACGATTACATGCAAAAGCTTACCTGTTTTTAAGAAATACCGGATTTCACACTGGTTATATTGGCTCATCTAATTTTTCTCGTTCTGCTTTGACAACAGGTCTGGAATGGAATCTAAAAGTTACAACAAGGGAAGCTGAGCACATTATTGTTAAATTTCAAAACACTTTTGATACGTATTGGCAGGACAAAGACTTTGAATTATTTGATAAAAACCAACATAGTGAGAAATTAAGAGTTGCTCTTAAGAAAGAGAGAACTCATGACAGGTTTAATTTTGCTTCTTACTTTGATATCAAACCGTTCCCATTTCAGGAAGAGATTTTGGAAAATCTTCAGACTGAAAGAATAGTTCACAACCGTTTCAGGAATTTAATTGTTGCTGCTACTGGAACTGGCAAAACCGTTATTTCTGCATTTGATTTCAAAAACTTTAAAAAGAAGTATCCAAATTCAACACTTTTGTTTGTTGCTCACCGCAAAGAAATACTTCAACAGGCACAAGCAACTTTTCAAGGTGTTTTACGAGATAATAATTTTGGTGAGCTTTGGGTTGATGGAATTGAACCTGAAACATACAATTGTGTTTTCGCTTCCGTTCAAA
>CAZBZA010000695.1:0-2121 GCA_964495865.1 uncultured Lentimicrobiaceae bacterium | reverse complement strand
CTACCTAATATTTTGTATTTTTACAAAACCAATTGTTTCCTTTGAATGAAAACACTGCGTCTCATTTTAGCCCTTTTTCTTTGTTTTGTTTTGGTTGTGATATCAGCAGGATTTCTATTGCCTGGCAAGGTGCAGGTCGAACGCAGTTTACTAATATCCGCTTCATCCGAAAGTTTATTCGAAAAGGTAAACACACTTAAGCACTGGAAAAAATGGTCACCATGGTTACTCTCTGACACATCCATGACACTGCACTATTCGGGACCTGAGAAAGGTGCGGGTGCTTTCATAAACTGGCATAGTAAAAAAAATAGTATCGTTAAAGGCAATGCGTTAATTATTTCGAGTACTCCCAGCGATTCGCTTTTAGTAATTCTTGATTTTGGCGAAAGTGGCAAAACTTCCTGTACATTTCATTTTGACGAAAGTGATAACCGAACTAAAGTAACATGGCGCCTTTACAGTGATGTAGGCATGAATCCAGTTTCGAGATGGATGGGACTTTTTATTAACAGCATGGTTGGCCCTGACCTGGAGTCGGGATTAATGAACCTTGAAAAGCTTGCAATCGCAAATACAATGGTGAACGGTTTCGAAATCGTTGATTATGAATTACCTGCAAGAGTTTTGCTAACGGTTCGAGATACAGCTTCAACAGAAATGATTACAAAAAAACTTACTTCAATGTATGAGAAGATATCTGTCTTCATTAAAAATAAAAGCCTCTCCCCTGCCGGTGCTCCATTAACTATTTATCATGGTTTTTCCCTCAATGTTTATGATATTGAAACCTGTATTCCAATATTTTCAGCCATTAATACGACTGAAGGGATTAATTGCATAGAGGTGCAACCCCAAAAAGCAATAATGATTAAATATTTCGGAACTCGGCATTTAATTAGCAATGCATACTCTGCTTTGCATATATATATGAATAACAATGGCTTATATACCAGCGGTCCCTCGTGGGAAGAGTATATTACAAACCCTATCCTGATAGCTGATTCAAATGCCTGGCAAACAAATATTTATTTCCCGGTAAAATAGTTTTGAGAATATAATCTGTACTTCATTATAAATTTTAGTACAAAAATTAAAATCTCCTATTGTTTACAATGGCATTGGTATTCATAAATAATAATTTTCAATATATCGGACTTTACTGTTTTAAAAGGGAATAATTAAAAAAACTTTTCAGGATCAAAAAAACTTTAACAACTTGCTGTTTTATTTCATAATTTGCATGAATAATACTAATAAACCGGATACAAAGAAATTAGGATATATGACTGATAACCAAAGGAAGTTACCCAGGATCATAGAATTGGATCCTTGGCTTGAACAAGCTGCTGATGATATTGTTGCCCGACACGAAAGGTATAAAAGCAAACTGAAGTATATAGAATCCCTTTCAGGCAATATAGAGAAATTTGCAATGGCTTATGAGTATATGGGGATACATTTTATACCATCCGAGGACTGTTGGGTTTATCGCGAATGGGCACCTTCAGCTCACGGACTTTTTCTAACCGGCGATTTCAACCGATGGAATAACTATTCACACCCGTTGCAGAAAAAAGAGAACGGAATTTGGGAAATAAAGTTAAATGCCGACTACTATAAAACTGTTTTTACCCATGGCAGTAAGATTAAAGTTTTGGTAAAAAGTGATATTGGTGATCAGCTGCGTATTCCGGCATACATAAACAGGGTTATTCAGGATGAGGATACAAAAAACTTCAGCGGACAGCTTTGGTTTTCACCGGCATTTAATTGGGAAAATGATCATTTTAATATCGGCAAACTGGGCGAATTATTCATTTATGAAGCCCATGTTGGGATGGCACAGGAAAAGGAAGGCCTGGGCACTTATAATGAATTTACTGACAATATTTTGCCAAGAATTAAGAAAGCTGGTTATAATGCGGTGCAACTTATGGCAATTCAAGAGCATCCGTACTATGGATCTTTTGGCTATCATGTCTCAAACTTTTTTGCTCCATCATCCAGGTTTGGAACTCCTGAAGATCTGAAAAACCTGATTCTGACTGCTCATAACATGGGTATTGCAGTAATAATGGATCTTGTGCATTCACATACGGTAAAAAATCTGAATGAAGG
>CAZBZA010000694.1:0-2131 GCA_964495865.1 uncultured Lentimicrobiaceae bacterium | reverse complement strand
GCATATTCCGAAAAATCTTTACTCCTCCTGTAACCTGACTTGAAATCCTGCGTCACATGCTTGTACAACAAAATTAAAAAGTATAAAATCATGGAAAAGAATAAACGTTTGTATCGTTCAGCTAAAAGCAAAGTGTTTGGTGGTGTGGCAGGTGGTATTGCCGAGTATTTCGACATCGATCCGATAATCATCCGTTTGCTGTTTGTAATTATCGCTTTTGCCGGTGGAGGAGGAGCTATAGTTTACCTTATATTGTGGATAGCATTGCCATTGGAACCTATCACTATGTTTAATATGAACATGGGTTCTGCTGATGCAACTGATGCCGGCAATCCGGAAACTCAGTCAACCTCGGATTTCAATCCGGGAGCTTCCGATGCGTTTAAAATGCCTGTAAAAACTGAAAACCGCAGCGGACTAATCGGCGGTATAATCCTGATTTCGCTGGGACTTATTTTCCTCGCCAACAGGTTTATTCCTAACATTAATTTCGGTGATCTGTGGCCGCTGTTACTCGTAGTTTTGGGCGGTGTGCTTATAGCGACCAGCTTTGCCGAGCGCAAAACCGATAAAACAGAATAGTGTAGTTTTCAGTCAGTAATTAAGTAAATTTTAAAACCTATAAAAAAGAACACTATGAGCTACCGTAAAATATTCTGGGGACTCCTGCTGGTAATAATCGGCGTTCTCTTTATCCTTAAAAATACCGGCGCGATATTCTTCAGCTGGAGTACCATATGGCATCTGTGGCCTGTAATTCTAATCCTCTGGGGTATTTCACTAATCCCGGTCAAAGACTGGATAAAACTGGTGCTTTCGCTCCTTACCGTGGTGATTACATTTTTCGCGGTACAGCAATACACTCCGAAAGATGACCACAAATGGCATTTTGGGTGGAATGATGATCGTAAACGTGATAGAAATGCTGATGATGAGGATTATAGTGCAACGTATAACAATATCATGTCCGAAAATTATGATTCACTTGTTAAATATGCTGAGCTTAAGTTAAATATCGGTGTTGGTAATTTTAAAATTTCTGACAGTACGCTCAGCCTTATTGAAGTGAAACATGATAACGACAATGCCAATTACTCCATGACGTCCAAAACTGAAGACAGCCTTACTGTTATCGACCTCTCGCTCGAAAAGGGTGAATTTAAAGATGGAAACATGAGAAATAACGTGGAGATGAAACTTAATCTTAATCCTGTTTGGGATATGGACCTCAACGTTGGTGCTGCTGAAGTTAAATTCGATCTTTCCGCTTTTAAAACACGGAAACTAAAAATTCAGGGTGGTGCTTCGGATATTGATCTGAAAGTTGGAGCCTGGCTGCCTGAATCGGATGTGAAAATTGAAGCCGGAGCGGCATCAATCACAGTTCGCGTTCCCGAAAGTGCAGGTTGCGAAATTATCTCGAATACTTTTCTCTCCAGCAAGGATTTCAAAGGATTTACCAAAATGGGCAATCAGCGGTACCAAACACCAGGTTACGAAACCAGTACAAATAAAATAAAGATTGACCTTCAGGCAGGAGTTGCCAGGGTTGATGTAATAAGGTACTAATATTGAACAGGAAAGGTTTGTTTATCAGGGAGTTTGACCGTTCTCTTGATTATCGCAAGCCTTTCTTTTTTTACTTTCCTTGACTGAAAATACATTCTCTTCCGAGGAACCCGCTCAACAAGGCACATAATTCTTCCGGGGCATCAGCATGAATCCAGTGCGATGCTCCGGAAATTGTTTTTATTACAGCTTCAGGAAACAGACCGGTGATTAAAGGTAAATCGGAATCAAGGATATAATCGGATTTTCCCCCTTTAATGAATAGGGTAGGACCAGAATATTTGTTTTCACTTCTGATACCGTCAAAAATCAAATCCATACTTTGATTGATTGCTTCCAGGTTAAGCCTCCAGGCTAATTTGCCATGAAGTTTATAATACAGGTTCTTTAAAATAAACATCCGTACCCGGGTATCAGTAATTCGTGATTCCAGAATTTTTTCCACCTCTGAACGCGTGGTCACTTTCTCCAGGTCAACGCTCAGCATCTGGCTGATTATCTGCGTGTGGGTAAGCCTTTCGGGATATTTGCGCGGACTGATATCAATTACAACCAGTTTTTT
>CAZBZA010000693.1:0-2135 GCA_964495865.1 uncultured Lentimicrobiaceae bacterium | reverse complement strand
TTCGAAGAATTAGGTTGGCGGAGTTACGCCATGGATAGCTTAAGGCTAAAATTAAATTATTTTTCAGCCACCTTATTGTTTGGTCTATTATGGTCATTCTGGCATTTCCCTTTGTTTTTTATCAAGGATTATTACCATTACGAAATATTGCATACAAACATTCTTTTTGCCATAAACTTTATGGTAAGTATATTTCCTATGGCATTTATCATCAGTTGGTTATGCCAGAAAAACGGCGGAAGTATTACAGCAGCCATACTGTTCCACTTTATTATTAACCTGTCGCAGGAAGCACTGCAAATGACGCAGACCACCAAATGCATCGAAACGGGAGTTTTGCTGATAATTGCTGCCATTATAGTTGTATCCAACAGGAAAATGTTTTTTGACAAGCCTTTAAGCGAGACCTATGAATAAGCCGGGGAGCAAATCGTTTGGCCGGTTTTTAATCATCTGGAGCGGGCAACTTATTTCAAGCATTGGTAGTGGTTTAACGGCCTTCACACTTGGTGTATATGCTTTTGAAAAGACTCAAAGCGCAACGGTGTTTTCCCTGATCATATTGTTTGCATTCCTGCCGTCCTATTTACTGAAACCGATCGGAGGTGCCCTTGCTGACCGGTTCGATCGCAGGCTAATGATGATTATCGGGGATTTGGGTTCAGCACTTGGACTGGTTTTTATTTTGCTGATGTTTCTGGCAGGCAACTACGGAATGTGGGTAATTTACCTGGGAGTTGCGGTCAGTTCTTCCTTTGATGCTCTGCATAACCCTGCTTACAAAGCTTCGGTAACGGATTTAGTCGATGAAAAAATATATACCAAAGCCAGCGGTTTGATGCAACTGGCAGATTCATCCCGTTTTCTTATTTCTCCGGTTATTGCTGGATTTCTGATTCAATTCCTGGCAATTGAACAGATTTTAATAATTGATATTACCACCTTCTTAATAGCCCTGATTCTGGTTTTTTGTGTAAAAAAGAGGGTGATTACAGCAGGCATTAATAGACATAGCGAGAGTTTTATTGCTGGCTTTGTCTGCGGTTTCAGGTATACATTCTCGCATAAAGTGATAGTAGGGTTACTATTAATCACTTCGGCAATTTCATTTTCAGTTGGATTCCTTCAATCGCTAATGGGACCGATGATTCTGGCATTTTCGGATGCTAAAACATTAGGAATTGTTTTATCCGCTTCTTCATCGGGAATGATTGCCAGCAGTTTTCTTATCGGAGTATTCGGTAAAACGACTAAGAAGGTGAAAATTCTGTCGATTGCCCTTGCATTTGCCGGTCTATTTTATGCGCTGTTTGGAACTTCAACAAATATCCATTTCCTTATCGCATCAGGGTTTCTGTTCTTTTCGGCTTTGCCATTCGTTAATACCTCGCTGGATGTGTTAATCCGCAAAAATGTTGATAATCAGATGCAGGGGCGGGTATGGTCAATCGTTTCGCTGGTCTCACAACTTGGCCTGGTGGTAGCTTTCAGCACAGCAGGCTTACTGGCCGATACTGTTTTTAATCCGTTGCTTCAGCCGGGTGGTTTGTTATCATCAAGTGTTGGCAGAATACTTGGGACGGATCCCGGACGGGGAATAGGGTTGATGTTCATTCTCTCAGGGATTTTCATGACAGGTATTTCCAGCTTGGTCTGGAAAAGTAAATCCTTAAGGAAATTGGAATAAATTTTATCAGAATGTAATTTGAAATAAAAATCCACGAACAGGTTTTTATACCCCTCTTTACCACCTTCATCCTCTTATTTCGCACTCCCATCCATTTAAAATTTTCCTATAGAAATAGTGTAGCTAGTTTTGCTGTATAATTTTAAACAACAAGTGTTTAACCAACTAGGAAGGAATCTTTTTAAGCTACTTTCCGGAAATGAAAAACAGCAAAAATGAACAAGGATTGCATCATTGTATATGAGTCATTGTACAACGGGAACAGCGAAAAAATTGCCAGGACAATGGCTCAGACGCTTGGGTGTCATTTTATCAAGCCAAAGGAGGCGTTACATACAGATTTAAGTCAGTACAAAGCAATTGGTTTTGGTTCAGGAATTTATTTTGGAAGCCATCACACCGCTGTTGTTGAAGTGGCGAAAAAACTTGATAGTTCTCAGCAGGATGT
>CAZBZA010000692.1:0-2138 GCA_964495865.1 uncultured Lentimicrobiaceae bacterium | reverse complement strand
TGGTGTACTGCACACTTATCCTTTGCCCATGCTCCCAAAGGCGGTAAAACTGCATTATGGAATTGGAAGCCGGGTTTTTACGGCAATAAATATATAAATCATCGTTGGTATGCCCGCGTTGTATGGCATAGCTTTGAGCAAAATTGCTATTAAGCAGTAGCAGATTTAGTGCAAAAAATAGAAAATATTTTGTCATTGGTGTGATTGTTAAGCGGTAAAAGTCAGATAAATTGACTGGAAAATATAGGTCAAATATCAGGTTCTTACTTTTCGAACAGCATTTTATACGCTTTATGTTCAGGGTAATTCCACGAAAGTAAACTTTTCTTTTCCCATTCCGATTTAAATTTCGCTTTACGTTTTTCAATTATCACAAAATACTCGTCAGGCTTCATAAAACTTGCAACTTCATTCGGAAAATTTTTGTATTTAACTGCTTCTATTTGCTTTAATTCAGTCAAAGGTTTATCAAGATAAGGCAGGGTTTTATCTGACAGATCGGCAACGAAATCGAAATGTAGATACGAACGTCCGGCATTACCGAAATTATACCTTGCAATAAGCGTATCCCAGTTTATTACTGAACTGATTACCAATAAAATATAAATTGCATATGCATTTGTCCTGAAAAGGTAAAAAGTAGTTCGTCGATTACGTACTTTTATGTAAACAGAATACAAACCATAAAGCGTAAGAATCAGGAAAATAATAACTCCGATGCGTTTATATGCAAGCGCATAATAATATATGTACCAGAAATTCCTTACTCCGACTGATACCGCAAGTATGGCATTCTGCGCTAACCACACATAACTGAGGTATTTCAGAAACGAATTTTTAGAATAAAAATTAAGATTCTGATGGAAGAAGTACAGTACAATTGCAATTGAAATAAATATGGAAAGAATTAGCATATAGGTTCCCTGGTGAACAAACTGTTTCAGGTATTGTCCGTTCCATGTAAAATTAAACCATACCCAATAAATATCAATCACATTTACGATAAGAAGTATTGCATTAAGAGCAATCAGCAGAAATATGCCAGCTTTGTATTCGTTTTTAAGCCCGATCGTATTTGAAGTTCTTGACCTGCCTGATTTAATGCGGCTGAGTTCGTCGGACGCTATAGTATCTTTATTTATTAAAAATTTGTTGCCGGTGCGCAGGATCAGGAAGTTGCTGAAAAGTAATCCAAATATGAATGTACCGGCAATCCGGAAATCGATATTTCGGAAAATGTAATCAATTGCGTCAGCAACCGGATTTACAATATTAACAATAAGTTTATCAAAAACAGGGTTTGAGCTTCGGTACAAAGTAATGAAAATCAGTATTATAATTATTGGTATTATAAAAATAAGCGAACGCCGAAGCTTTCTGCCGGTTTGTTTTTCAGAGCTGCCGGTATTTGAGAACTCTGAGATAAACCGTAGCTGAGAATTAAATAAATTGAAAAGTGAAAGAGTAAATGTGTTTATAAATGATTTCGCAATGGGGTAAATCAACATCCCTACCAGGATTAGCAGAGCAAGGTAATTCATAATGTAGGTGAATGCTGAGTAGGTGAATACCGTGAAAAATGCCGTAATCAGGAATCCGGCGGCGGCAGTGACCGTGTTCCTGTTCCGGAAACTGATTTGCCTGGCCGCAATTAACCAGCAGAAATAGATCAACTCGAAAATCAGTAAATTGAGCCCCTGAGGCTGCTTGTAGAACAATATGGTAAATAATACAGCACTGAGAATAACAGTAATAATACCGGATCGTGATTTCATGTATATCTGTTTTAACGCTAACGTGATAGTGTGTATGATATTTCTTTCGAACATGAAAAAAAATCATATTTTGGATATATTAACAATTTCGGTTCGATGAACTGCGCCGAATTTTTATTGCTGCAGATCTCATCTTCCTGAATCATTGAAAAATACTACTTTTGCCTTCTTGCCAGCCATCCGGCGGATGCGGTATAACTGCATAATAGAATTGGAAGATATAAGTCACCTCTAGTATTCCCGCGTTGTATGGCATAGCTTTTTCAGCACCATTGCTATTAAGAAATAGCAGATTTAGTGCAAACAAAAGAAAGTATTTTGTCATCGGAGTGATTGTTAAGCGGTAAAAGTCAGCAAATTTTG
>CAZBZA010000691.1:0-2138 GCA_964495865.1 uncultured Lentimicrobiaceae bacterium | reverse complement strand
ATGTCGGCAAACGGGCAATACATGATGGCAGGCGAATACCAGGGGAGAATCTATCGATCAACCGATGGCGGTACAACCTGGACTGAAACACGTCCGGCAGGAGATTTGAATGGTATATGGGGGATAGCCATGTCCGATAACGGACAGACTGTACTTGCAGCTAACTGGGATCGTCGTTTATACAAATCATTAGATTTCGGTGCCACCTGGATTGAACAACAGCCAGCAGGAGACAATAATCGCGGATGGAGTATTGTGGCTGTTTCAGGTGACGGAAATACTTTTGTTGCCGGAATTTGGGGTACAGAAAATATTTATGTATCGCACACCGCAGGAGCTAGTTGGTCAACTGCTCCTGGCCTACCCAACGGTACATTCTGGCAGTCTGCAGATCTTTCGTACAATGGCCAAATAGCCTATATTTCTACCACAAACAGCTTATTAGGCCCTTTAAAATCAACCGATGGATTGGCAAACTGGAGTGAAATGCCGGTCGGAAATACATCTGCTTCTCACAGAGGGATATCCTGTTCATCAGATGGCCAAACCCTCGCAATAGTTATTTATGATGAGCAAA
Organism: uncultured Lentimicrobiaceae bacterium; assembly: GCA_964495865.1. Lineage (GTDB taxonomy): Bacteria > Bacteroidota > Bacteroidia > Bacteroidales > UBA4417 > UBA4417. Next base: position 1,561 of record CAZBZA010000691.1, on the reverse strand, counting down.
AAATCTATTATTCAACTAATGGCGGATCAAGCTGGAGCAATCATTCAATACCACCCGATCCGTCAGCAACTTTTGAAGGAACAGCCGTTTCTGTATCCCAGGATGGCAGTACCATAATTGGACTCACCGGGGACTATAAGATGGATTGGCAGACATGGTCATCTATTCCATACGGACATATTTACAAGTGTGTTTTGCCGGTGAGCACACCGCCGGCTGAAGGCAATGGTACTTTTGCTGATCCCTATCAGATTACAACCTGGGCGGATTTGAATTATATACGCCTGCAAGTGACCAGTTATTATAAACTAATGAATGATTTGGATGAGAATTCTACAGGTTATGATACCTATGCCAGCAGTACAGCCAATGGAGGAAAAGGGTGGAACACAATTAAAGGGCCTTGCACCTATTATATGAATGGTAACTGCTTGCAATACGATGGATTTACGGGTGGTTTGGATGGCAACGGAAAAAGTATCAAAAAGCTTTTCATTAACCGCCCCGATGAACAGGGTGTTGGTATTTTTAACGAAATACTTAATGGTGCGTTGGTGAAAGACCTTGGATTGGTTGATTTGAACATAACAGGCGGCTATGGAGTCGGAGGCCTAACCGGCGCTTTGAAAAACTCAACGGTGACTAATTGCCACATACAGAATATATCATTAACTGGCATTACTATGATAGGGGGCTTAACAGGATCTGCTGGAAATAATTCAACCATATCAAAAATAGTAATATCCGGAACGGTCAATAGCATTGGCAACAACTCACAACAAGTTGGAGCAATAGCTGGAGCCATGAATGGTTTAGAATTGCCGGGATCAGTATTAAGTGAGTCATACAGTACGGCAAATGTAAATGGAGTGCAGCTTGTCGGTGGCTTGGTGGGATATTTAGCCAGCTATGCAAAAATATCCAATTGCTACAGTACGGGAAATGTGGTAGTGTCAACTAAAGAAGGAGGTGGCCTGGTAGGATATATGTATGGAGAATCTTCTGTTGTCGAAAAATCTTATAGTGTCGGTCAGGTGAGTGGTGCGGGCACATTTAAAGGTGGATTAATTGGCAGGAAGGAAAATGATTCCCCAATCATCAGTAATTCTTATTGGGATACTGAAACCAGCGGACAAAGTACGAGTGCAGGAGGTACAGGAGAAACCACTGTCCAGATGAAAACCCAAAGCACATATACGGGCTGGGATTTTATAACACCGGTATGGTCGCTCAATTCATTATATAATGGCGGTTATCCTAATCTGGAAGGGCAGGCCGAATCGGTTTGGACCGGCATCACCTCCACTGCCTGGAATATGGCAGGCAACTGGAGTACAAATTCAGTTCCCGGAGCAAGTGATGATGTCTCCATCCCCGATGTTACAAACGATCCGCTTATTGCTTCCGGCGTAAGTGCATTGTGCAACAACCTTGCGATTAACAGCGGTGCAAGCCTCACCATAAACTCCGGTGGTTCGCTTACTGTAAACGCAACCCTTACCAACAATGCCGGCAATGAAGGCCTGGTAATTAACTCCGGCGGCTCACTTATACAGAATAC
>CAZBZA010000690.1:0-2143 GCA_964495865.1 uncultured Lentimicrobiaceae bacterium | reverse complement strand
TTTACGCCGATTAGCCTGGCTGAGATGGATCATGTGAAATTGCTAAACCGTATTGATACCAAATTCGTAATCCATGGCTCAGAGCTTATAGGATTTCTGAATGTACTGGCAGCCGACTACAAATTGCTTACCATTGACGACAAACCCATACAGCCTTACGAAACGCTTTATTATGATACACCTGGTTTTAAACTTTACCAGATGCATCATAACGGCAGGCGTAACAGGTACAAATTGCGTTGCCGGAAATATGTAAATTCAGGAATCTCATTTTTTGAAATTAAATCGAAAACCAATACCCGACGCACCATTAAAAAGCGGATGCAGGTAGACTCGATTCCGCAAATACTTACCGAACCGCTCAATCAATACATCAAGGAGAATACGCCCGGCGAATTTCAAAATTATGTTCCGTCGCTGCAGGTGTTTTTCGAAAGGCTTACCCTGGTTAATAAAAATGCCAACGAAAGGCTCACTTTTGACATGAACCTCAGGTATTTAAACGAACGAGGCGAGAAAAAAACAGGAGATATGGTAATTGTGGAGGTGAAGCAGGAAAAAAATGCAATTTCGCCATACCGGGAAATTATGAAGCTTCAAAGGCATCCCGAAAATTACCTGAGCAAGTATTGCCTTGGTGTTACGTCACTTAATTGCACACTGAAAAAAAACCGATTCAAACAAAAATACAGCATGTTAAACAAACTCGGATATGACATTTAAACAACTCATACTCACTTTCTTCCTTTTCATAGGATTGCTTTCCGGCGTTTCAACTTCAGTTGCACAAGCAATACAGTTACCGGCAGCCGGTTCAGCAACCACAATCAGTGCAAACGATAAAAGTACAGCACATACTTCAGCCGAAAAGAGCAGCGAGGTTGTAACCATAAACAAGCGTTTTGCTTATGGAATAGGGATCGATCTGGTTACTATGTTACTGATTTTCGGGTTGATATATTTTCCGAACTATCGTAATAAGGAGTTCATGTTCACTTTTTTTCTGTTTAACATCATCATCTTTATAATCACATTCGTACTCAACAAAACCAATATTTCGATGGGAGCGGCTTTCGGGCTGTTTGCCGTTTTCTCAATGCTGAGGTACCGTACCGAAGGTATTTCGATGAAGGAAATGACCTATCTTTTAATAGCCATTGCGCTCGGGCTTATCAATGCCATAGGTTTAAACCTGGTTCCTATCCTGGTTTTCAATTCCATATTTGTTGCTTTTATTTTTGTACTCGATCACCCAATGGTTTTCAAACAGGAGTATTCGAAAACAGTAGTTTATGAAAACATTGAAAACATTAAACCCGAAAATCACGAAATTTTAATGGCTGATTTACGCAAACGTACCGGATTTAATATCCATCGGTATTCAATTATGTCATTCGATTTTTTAAAGGATTCAACTAATATCACAATTTATTATTACAAGCAGTAAACGGGTGATAATGTTCCGAAAAGAATTTCCTTTGTTTCTTTTTCTGGCTCTTGCCGCGGGAGTGTTTCTCAGCATTCCGCTAAAAGCTCAGGTAAATGATGCCGGTTTATGGACTTCAGTTAAAGTTGAAACAAAGATTGTTAAGAAGTTGAATGCCAGTATAGTTCAGGAATTTCGTTTTTATGAAAATATTACTGAACTCGGAGCCTATTATACTGAAGCCGGTCTGGATTATAAAATCAACAAGCATTTTCAGGTTGAAGTCAATTATCGGTTCACTCATAAACGCAAAGTCGAAAATTACTACAGTATCAGGCACCGGCTTGGCATCGATTTAAAATACAGTAAGAAGATAAAACCTTTTGAATTAAAATACCGGGCCCGTTTCCAGAATCAGTATGAGGACATTGGACGTTCGGAGGATGGCGGGGTTGCTGAATTTTATTTCCGCAATAAGCTGAATTTGCAGTTGGATTTAAAGAAAGCATACACTCCATATGTTTCGGTTGAACTTTACTCACCACTCAATTATCCGCGTTATTATGCTTTTAATAATATCCGTTATATGGCTGGTATAGAATACGCAATTACAAAACACCATAAGCTCGATCTTTACTATATGATTCATAAAGAAGTGAATGTGAGCCAACCGATTACATATTATGTTTTCGGAATCGGGTATATTTATAAGCTTTA
>CAZBZA010000689.1:0-2144 GCA_964495865.1 uncultured Lentimicrobiaceae bacterium | reverse complement strand
GTATCGCTGAAAATATCTTCCTTTTCGAAATTAAAACCGGCATGTACGATAAGGAAATTCTTCCATTTCAAATAAAAATCAAGCGATTCAATCCACTCTATATATTTTTCAGGTATTTGAGTAACATCTGTTGTATTGAAACTTTGCATCGTTTGCTCCCCGCCGTGCTGCATCCATTCTTTAAAAGTTGCCGATTTCATTTTGAACATCTTCCGCAATCCTGATTTTGCCAATTCATCACGATATACCCTTGCCATGTATTCTTCGTGATTGCCTTTAATTACAGTGGTTCTTATTCCATCATGCTTAAGTTTCATTATATAATCCATAACGCCTTTACTGTCGGGGCCACGATCGATTACATCGCCCAGGAAAATAAGGGCATCATCCTTGCGCAACTGTATCAGATCGCCGATAAGAGTCCGGAGAGTAAGCAAGCAACCGTGTACGTCAGGAATTACCCAGGTTCTCATTATGTATTTATAAAATAAGCCCCCTTCGCGCAATGCAAAGGGAGCTGACTGTTTTTTTTATTTTTTAGATTTGCCCTGATTGGCTACTTCATCCATCAGTTTCTTGATGGTTTCGGGATCGCCAAGAAAATAATCCTTAATAAAATTCAGATCATCGTCGAATTCGAAAACATAAGGTATTCCGGTAGGCAGGTTCAGGCTAACGATATCCTGATCACTGATACCTTTCACGTGTTTTATTACTGCACGCAGGCTGTTACCGTGAGCGGCAACCAATATCTGGTCGTGCTTGCGGAGCGATTCGCGGATTTCACTTTCCCAATAAGGAACCATGCGCTCAACTGTATCTTTCAGCGATTCGGTTACCGGCGCTTCGTTGCCGATAGCAGCATATTTGGGATCGAGGCGTGGATTGCGCGGATCGTCGGCAGCCAGTTCAGCAGGTGGAATATCGTAGCTGCGGCGCCATACAAGAACTTGCTCATCGCCATATTTCTCAGCAGTTTCAGCTTTATTAAGCCCTTGCAGGTTACCGTAATGTTTTTCGTTTAAACGCCAGCTTTTGTTAACGTCAATCCACATCAGGTCCATTTCTTCCAGAACCAGGTTTAATGTTTTTATTGCTCTTTTCAGGTAGGAAGTGTATGCCAGGCGGAAGTCAAATCCGTTTTCCTTTAACACTTTTCCAGCTTCGGAGGCTTCTTTAATGCCACGTTCCGAAAGATCAACATCTGTCCAGCCGGTAAAACGGTTTTCTTTATTCCATGTGCTTTCACCATGGCGAAGAAGTACTAATTTTTTCATTTGTTATGATTTTAAAGATATAATTATCTGAATGTCAGCAAAATTAAGATGTCTGATGTATTTTGCAAATGTAAGATTTCCTGCTAATTTGAACAAGTACTATTTTGGAGATTTTGATAAAGATTGTTAAAGTTTCGGATTATAGATTCGCCGTTCAATATCTATTCTCGAAAATATCTTTACTGCCTGCTATTTTATGAAAATCGGACAATACTATTTCAAGAATCCGTAAGCAAAGCAATCCAAATCCCTTACTCTATATTTATTTGTATTTTCGCCATTCAAATCTCACAAATGACTTTCTATTCAGCACCTTTCTGGCTCAGAGCTTTTTACCCCAAAGGACTTATTTGGCGAATGCCGACCGGAGCACGTGAAGTTTTTCTTACTTTCGATGATGGTCCTGTGCCTGAAGCAACGCCAATTGTACTGGAGATCCTGAAGAATTATAACATTAAAGCCACATTTTTTTGTGTGGGTGAAAACGTGCAGAAATACCCCGAAATTTTTAATTCGCTGCGTAATGAAGGTCACGCCATTGGGAATCATACTTTTCGCCATGTAAAAGCGTGGAAAACAGATTTCGAATCATATTTATCCGAAGTAGCACAATGTCAGCAACTTGTAAACAGTAAACTTTTCAGGCCGCCACACGGACAAATTACACGGAAGTTAGCCCGGAATTTACGAAAATATTACAGGATTATTATGTGGAGCGCGCTTAGCGGTGATTACGACAGAAATCTTTCGGTTGACCAATGCCTTGCCAATGCTGTTAATAACACAAAACCGGGTGCTATAATTGTTTTTCACGATAGCATTAAAGCCCTCGAAAGGATGGAATACGCGCTGCCCAGGTATATTGAG
>CAZBZA010000688.1:0-2148 GCA_964495865.1 uncultured Lentimicrobiaceae bacterium | reverse complement strand
TAAATAAACAATTCCCCTATTTTCGCCTTATAAACTGGTAGATTTCAAATAAATGCTAAATCCGGAGCAACCATCTATTTATAAAAGAGCGTACCGCCTTGTTAAACAATCTCTTAACGGGGTTGAGCAGGATTATACGAGTGGAAATATTCGCACAGCAGTATTTTTGCTTGCCATCCCAATGATTCTCGAACTCAGCCTTGAGAGTGTTTTTGCCCTGGTTGATATGTTTTTCGTTGGTAAACTCGGGCAAAATGCTATTGCAACTGTAGGTCTTACCGAATCGGTAATTTCGCTTGTATATTCGGTGGCCATTGGCTTGAGCACTGCTGCAACAGCCATAGTAGCCCGCAGGGTAGGAGAAAAAAATCCGGATGCTGCTGCACATGCCGGTGCACAATCGCTTATAGTTTCGATTATCGGTACTTTAATAATCAGCTTTATAGGTGCTTATTATGCCGAAGAAATTTTATCCCTTATGGGTGCCAGTGCCGAAGTAGTTTCAGAAGGTGCTGTTTTTACGCGCATTATGTTCGCCGGTAGTTCAGCAATTATGTTTTTGTTCCTGATCAACGGAATTTTCCGCGGTGCAGGCGATGCAGCCATGGCAATGAAAAGCTTATGGATCGCCAGCCTGATAAATATCATATTATGCCCGATACTGATTCATTTCTTCGGATTGAAAGGGGCCGCTATTGCAACTGTTGCCGGACGGAGTTCAGGTGTATTATATCAATGCTACCATCTTTTTAAAGGCGACGGAATCCTGAAATTAAAGATGAGCCATTTTAAATTGGATCTCACAGTTATCAAATCCATTATTAATATCGGTTGGCCGGCTACATTGCAGTTTATTATTGCAAGCGGCAGCTGGATAATTCTGGCCCGGTTGGTTGCCGAAACCGGTGGCACCAGCGCTTCGGCAGGTTACCAGATTGCGATTCGAAACATGGTATTCTTTATTTTACCGGCCTGGGGTTTGAGTAATGCAGCTGCAACGCTGGTGGGACAAAATCTGGGAGCAAAAAAAATGCTCAGGGCCGAACAAAGTGTAATGCTAACGGCAAAATACAATGCAGCTTTTATGAGTATCGTAATGTTTATATTCCTCTTTTTTGCCAATCCGATTATCAGGTTCTTTTCGCATGATGAATCAGTGATAGCGCATGGAGTTCAGGCCCTTCAGATAATGGGAGCAGGATTTATATTTTATGGAATCAGCATGGTAATGTCGCAGGCGCTTAACGGAGCCGGCGATACCCGTACTCCTACAATTATAAATTTTGTCGGTTTCTGGATGTTCCAGATTCCGTTGGCTTACCTGCTTTCCAATATTTTGGGAATGAAATCGACCGGAGTTTTTATTGCGATTCCCGTAGCTGAAACATTTATAGCCTTGTTGGCCTGGTATTATTTTAAGCGCGGAAAATGGAAGGAAGTGAAGGTTTAGTTACGGTCTGAAAAATTGAGTTGAACATTGAATTTTAAACTGGCATTACTCCCAAAATTAAAATGGATTGCTTAAGCAGATAAGCAAAATACATTTTTACATTTGTAGTTCATAAACCTTTGTGGGATGTATCAACGACGTTTCAAAGCAGGCATTCTGATATTGTTTTTTCTGATACTGGTAGTTTCGTGCATAAATCCAATTTATCCCAGCGAAATGTACCTGCAGCATTCAGCTACTTTAGTCGTGGCTGCATTTCTGATTTATTCAGCTTTTAAAAACAATCTGAGCAATAAATCCTTTGTGTTGATTGCCGTATTCACGGTTTTTCATATCATAGGTGCCCGCTGGATATACTCTTACACTCCTTACGATCAGTGGATTAAATCAATAACCGGCATAAGTATAAATTCCTGGTTCGGATTTGAACGAAATCAATACGACCGGCTTATCCATTTTCTGTTTGGGTTTTTAATACTTATTCCACTTCAGGAACTATTTCAGCGAATGCCGGGATTAACATGGAAAACCAGCTTACTGATGGCATTGCTGACTATTTTATCGTTGAGTACGCTTTATGAAGTTTTTGAATGGATGCTTTCGATAGTTTTATCACCCGAAGATGCTGAATTATACAATGGCCAGCAAGGCGATTTCTGGGATGCTCAGAAAGATATGGCACTGGCTTTTGTTGGATC
>CAZBZA010000687.1:0-2149 GCA_964495865.1 uncultured Lentimicrobiaceae bacterium | reverse complement strand
GCGATTTTTAATCGCTGTATAAGCATATAAAATGCGATTGAAAATCGCATCACCCAGGCTTACATTCTTTCAGGCACTTCAATTCCCAAAAGCCACAACGAATTAGCAATAAGCTGTGCCGTGAACTTCGATAAACTCAACCGCAATCCGCGGCTCAAAGGATTTTCTTCTTTAAGAATAGTAAGATCGTGGTAAAAACGATTATACTCCGAAGCCAGCTCAAAGGCATAGTTTGCAATTACTGCAGGGCTGTGCATATCTGCCGCCTGAATAAGTAAAGCAGGAAAATCGTGTATCTTTTTTAGTAATTCCTTTTCCTGTGGCTGAAGCTCGACAGCTGCAGAACCATCCATATTTACTTCATAACCAGCTTCCAGTGCTTTTCGGAGTACCGATTTTATCCTGGCATAAGTATATTGTATAAAAGGCCCTGTGTTTCCGTTAAAATCAATAGATTCCTCCGGGTTGAAGAGCATATTCTTTTTAGGATCAACTTTGAGGATAAAATATTTAAGTGCACCTAAACCAATTGTACGATATAGATTTACAGCTTCTTCGCCTTCAAACGAATCGAGTTTACCCAGCTCTCGTGCCATAGCTTCCGAAGTATCGAACATGGCCTGCATCAGGTCGTCGGCATCAACAACAGTGCCTTCGCGCGATTTCATTTTACCAGCAGGAAGTTCAACCATGCCGTACGAAAGATGATAAATGGAATCAGCCCAGTCGCACCCAAGATGTTTCAGAACAACTTTCAACACATTGAAATGATATTCCTGTTCATTACCCACCACATAAATAAGTTGTTCCGGGTTGTATTCCTCGTAACGCTGCATAGCTGTACCCATATCCTGCGTCATATATACCGAAGTGCCGTCGCTGCGGAGGAGTAATTTCTCATCCATTCCTTCGGCACTCAGATCAATCCATACCGATCCATCGGCACGGCGGGAATAAACACCTTGCTGAACACCTTTTTCAACCAATTCTTTTCCAAGAAGATATGTTTGTGATTCGTAATAAGTTTTATCAAACTCAATTCCGAGTGTTTCGTAGGTTTTGGCAAACCCTTTGTAAACCCAACCATTCATGGTCTGCCACAAAGCGAGGGTTTCTTCGTCGTGCGCTTCCCACTTTTGCAGAAGTTCCTGTGCCTGAACTATAAGTGGAGCTATTTTAGCTGCATCCTCAGGAGTTGAACCTTCGTTAACCAGAATAGCGATCTCTTCTTTATAATATTTGTCAAAAATAACGTAGTACTTTCCAACCAGGTGGTCGCCTTTCAGCCCGCTGCTTTCCGGTGTTTCGCCGTTTCCCCATTTTTGCCAGGCAAGCATGCTTTTGCAGATATGTATTCCGCGGTCGTTCACCAGGTTTACTCTTTTTACATTCTTCCCGCTTGCCTGCAAAATCCGCGAAAGCGAAAAACCAAGTAAATTATTTCGAATATGACCAAGGTGTAAAGGCTTATTGGTATTTGGCGATGAAAATTCAACAACTACAGGTTTTTCATTCAGTTTTTCGCTGTACCCGAATTTCTCCTTATCGAAATTCTCTGCCAGAAAATTCAGCCAGTATTCCTTACGGATACTCAGATTCAGAAATCCTTTGATGACATTATAATTTTCAACTTCCGACAAATGAAGTTTTATGTATTCACCCATTTCTGTTGCAGTTGCTTCGGGTGATTTACGCGAAATTTTGGTAAACGGAAATACAACCAGCGTAATATCGCCATCGAATTCTTTGCGTGTATTCTGCAATTGGATTTGAGATGGATTTGCCTCCATCTGGTAAAGGGATTTTACGGCCTCTTTTATTGTATTTATCAACAAGTGTTCAATCATCAGGCTAATTATTTGTTTTACTGCTAATTTAATGGTTCAAAATATTTTGTCGGAAGTCAGAAGACGGGACAACCCGAAAAAATAAATTTTTCCTTTACGAATATCAGTTTTGATGGCAATTAATTTCATTTGGCAAGGGTTCCTTACTAAGGAGTAGAATCATTTCTAAAGACACTTCGGTCTTCCGTCTTCTGACTTCTGGCCTCTTAAAGCCTAAAATCACCTTCAACTCGCATTAGAACCATTTATTTAGATCGGCAAAAGTACGGCTTTTCAGTGAAACACATACGTTTTTCTGCTGA
>CAZBZA010000686.1:0-2152 GCA_964495865.1 uncultured Lentimicrobiaceae bacterium | reverse complement strand
TTTCCGTTTTTAATCCCGGTTTGAGCTATTTCAACCGTTTTGCTTTTGTAACGGAGCATTTCGAAATACTCGTTGGTAAAAGCTTTTACGCTCTGTATTCCCTGCAAAGTTTCTTCAACAATGGTATTGCTGTCGGCAACCTGTTTCTGTGCTTCTTTGCTGAGTTTGCGGATATATCGCCCGAAAAGAACAACCAAAATCATGATAACTGGCAATATCAGCAACATGAAAAGTGTTAATTTTAAAGAAGTTATCATCATCAGGCTCACGCCACCAATAATAATAATGACCTGGCGCAGAAATTCGGCCAGGGTGCTGGTAAGCGCATCCTGTAAAAGTGTTATATCCGACGAAATACGGCTGTTTAACTCCCCTACCCTGCGAAACTGAAAAAACTTCATCGGCAGGCGAATCAGGTGATTGTATGTACTTTGACGAAGATCGGCAAGTGTTTTTTCGGCAACGCTTACAAACAGATAAACTCTGAAATATGAAAACACGGATTGAGCTACTAAAACAGCAACCAGTATAAGAGCGATACGGTTAATTTCCGCTGCCAGTTTACCCTGATTTCCAAGGTCAACCAACTCCCCCAATAATTTCGGGAAAGCCAGGCTGGCGCTGCTCGAACCAAGCAGAAAAAGCAATCCCAGCGCATATTCGTATTTATAAGGTTTAATGTAACTGTAAAGCTTAAACAGTTTGCGCAAGCCGGGCAGGGTAATTTTCTTTTTGGGGACTTCGGTACTCATATTGCTCAATGGTATTTCGTAAAATCAGGTTGCCATAAATAAACATCTCACCGAAACCTTTAGTTCAGTGCAAGCAACAGGATTAGAAACTATAGAATTCCGGCAAAATTAAAGCATTAATCAGCCCTGGTTTATAAAAAATCAACTAATTTAATAAGAAGTTAGAAGTGCTTTTGAAGAAACCTCAAAACAGCAACATGAAGTTATAAAGCCGGATTCATCACAGTACCGATAAACAAAATTGTCCCCGTTGACTTTTCGCTGATAAAATAAACAAATGGTCTGTCAACTGTAAAATAATACGGTTGGTCGGGTCCGGCAGAAGTTTCAACCATTTCAACCAAAGTAACGGCAGCAGCTTCCGATCCTTCCTCGTTAGTTTCAATAAAAGTATTGTGCAAAACACGTGATATCAATAAATCAGCATTCGGATTTATCCGTGCAAAATCAGCATTATCAGTAAAAGCCACTCCCATTCCAAGCGCGGTAAGAATTGGCTTCATGTTTTCTTCTTTATACTCATACTTAAACCTGGGCAATTGCAACTGAATATCCGTTTCGCTGAATTGCTGACTCCAGGTATCCCAATTTGCCTGTGTAAGTTGCGAAATAACATCATTAACACTTTTATTATAATCAGGAAGCAGCACGGTCATAGTATAATTCCCCTGGTTGTAAGGCAACTCAACAGACTCAAAACCAGTGGCTTTAAAATAATTAAAGGTTGCATGCTGAATCATAGCCGGAACCTGTACTTTCGAAGTGTTAGCCAGGGTAAATGGCTTCTCAACAGTTTTCTCCTTATCGAACTGGTATTTCCATTGTCCTTTAAAATATACGGCATTAACCAGGTACATAACTGCATCAGCTGGAATTGCATCCAATATTTCGGGAATCAGTTCGTTTGTTTTCTCATTTACCCAGCCATTAATAATATCTACTGCTGTAGGTGACGAAAAATCAAGGGGAGCAACTTCAGCATTAAAATAAGTTTTATTTGTTTCAATAAACACAGGTAAAACCGAGAAACCATCCCTGTACCATATTGAATTAGCGATCTGGAGTTTTACTTTTGGATCGAGTGTGGCGAAAGTTTCGACGATATATTTGTACGATTCATTGATTTCGGCATCAGTCATATCACTAAATCCAAGCGTACTGCTCATTGCTTCGAGTGTTTCGTTTGCGGCGCCGTTGCGCGTCATTCCCAAAGCCATACTAACACTTAAAGGCGAAACCATCAGGTTTACATCGCTTCCGGATAGTTCATTTACTTTGCCAAAAAACTCAAATCCGAATGCATTACTACCTGCAATAACCTGCTTCTGCTTTTCAGTGAGAGTAACCGGTTTTAATTCAGCAGTTTTTGGCGACTTTTCTTTTTCACAGGAGAAATTTGC
>CAZBZA010000685.1:0-2160 GCA_964495865.1 uncultured Lentimicrobiaceae bacterium | reverse complement strand
GATGAAAATTTATTTTTTAAAGATGGCAGTGGCCCGATAGCCTCCCGGCGAAAAGCATTTAACCCTGACCTGCCCGATTTCCCGGGAACAGGTAAGCGTCCGATGGAAAGCGTTGCCGGCCATTTTGAACACTCACAAAAATTATTGCTTGTCCATAATACGTTTACGGAACAACAGGATATTGATTTTGTAGAAAATTATTTCAGCGATGCATACTGGTGTTTTTGCCCCAATGCAAATTTATATATCGAAAAACGGCTGCCGGATGTTAATCTTTTCCGTGCCAATGGATGTAAAATAACATTGGGAACTGATAGCCTGGCATCAAACCACCAGTTGAGTATTCTCGAAGAAATGAAAACAATTCAGCAGCATTTTCCTGAAATCCCGTTACCGGAACTTGTGAATTGGGCAACACTAAACGGAGCCACATTTTTAGGATTGGGAAATACACTTGGGAGTTTTGAAAAAGGAAAAAAGCCCGGTGTTGTCCTTATTGAAAATGCAGATTCACAAACACTTAAACTCAGTCCGAACAGCTCTTCACAACTGATTATCCCCGCCGGCTTATGAAAGTATATTTAAATAAAACTGAAATAATTATTTTCAAAGGAGCGCGGATCGGTGATATGGTGCTGGCCTATTCCGAACGTAGCCATAAAATGTTAAAATCAGGCAAACTTGCCGTTTACGACCGTTTTGGTAACCTTACCGAATCTGATGGACCTGTTTACGAAGGGCAGGTTTTTTTTTTAAAACGAGCGGAATAAGCAAGCTGAAATCGCTTTCTCTCAAATTAACTAATAGTTAAATTCATTTCAATGATCTGTACTATATTGAGGAATCTTATCTTTGTTTCCCCGGATTGACCAGAGCCCATTATTAATTTTTCTTACACCATAACTTTATGAAACTTAAAACTTTTTTACTGTTTGTAGTAGTTTTTACACTGTTTTCGGTTAACAATCATGCAGTTGCACAAAAACACCGTAAAACGACAGAGATCATTATTATGCATACCAACGATATGCATTCGAAAATCGATAATTTCGGAAAGCTGGCATACCTGGCCGACAGTCTGCGTAAAATGCACAAATATGTTTTCCTGGTTTCGGCCGGCGATAATTTTACCGGTAACCCGATTGTAGATATGTATCCCGATATGGGCTACCCCATGATCGACCTGATGAATATGCTGAAATTTGATGTTACAGCCATTGGAAATCATGAATTCGACATGGGCCAGGAGTTGCAGAATAAACGGCGGGAGCAGGCAAATTTCCCTTATATCAGTTGCAATATTGATGCATCGCAGGCCATTGTAAAACAACCCGAACCCTATGTAATCCTGAAAGCAGGCAAAATAAAAATCCCTTTCCTGGCTATTATTCAATTAGGTGAAAACGGATTGCCCGACTCTCATCCTTCGCGGCTCGAAGGGATTAAATTTACTGACGGCTTAACAAAAGCCAACGATTTTATGTGGCTGAAAGAAAAGTACGGAATGCTGATAGGGCTTACACATTTAGGCGTTGAAGTGGACGAACCTCTGGCTAAAGCATATCCGCAGTTTGATGTAATTATTGGCGGACACTCGCACACAACCATGACGAAACCAATGATGGTAAATGGTGTGATGATTGTGCAGACTGGATCGGGATTAAAAAATGTAGGGATTACAACTTTGCAGATTACCAAAGGAAAAATAACAGACCGTAAATACGAACTGGTTCCGCTGTCTGGTATTAAGGGCACAAAACCTGAGGTTCAGGCTGTGATAGACAAATACAACAGCAACGAAGAAATGAGCCGCGTGGTTGCTTACGCCGAAACAGCCTTTGCAAACGAGGAAGAACTTGGCTGCATGATGACCGATGCAATTACTGCACGGATGAAAATTGATTTTGCTTTTCAGAATGGCGGCGGGATCAGGATTCCAACCCTTCCACAAGGCAATATTATGTTGAAAGATATTTTCCGCCTCGATCCGTTCGGCAACCAGGTGGTAACATTTAAAATGACATACGACGAAATAAAATCGTTGATATGCAATGCGTATAACCGCGAAAAATCCATCGACCTGGTTCCTTCAGGAATGACTTATACCGTTATTGTTAATAGCGAAGGCTTGTGCAGCGATGTGGAAATGAAGGACCTTTC
>CAZBZA010000684.1:0-2170 GCA_964495865.1 uncultured Lentimicrobiaceae bacterium | reverse complement strand
GGAAAACTTAATAAAAATTCAGTGCCTGCTGCAGGGCTGAAAGTTCAGGCATTGTGGGCTTCATTACTCTGCCTGTCAGGAACTTACTCAAACCTGCTCGATTATGTTGTGTTTGCCGTATTGATATTTTATGTGCTTACTATTGCCGGTATTTTTGTGCTGCGGCGCAAAAGACCTGATGCCGAGAGGCCATACAAAACTTTCGGTTATCCTGTAGTGCCAGTTCTGTATATTGCTGCGGCTTCGCTTATTATGTTTGTACTTTTGGTTTATAAACCCGAATATACATGGCCGGGATTGGTGATTGTACTTATTGGTTTTCCGGTTTATTTTGTGTGGAAAAAATGGGGACAAAAAGAGAAATTGTAAATTGCTGTAAGACTGTTTGTTAGATTGATTTTCTTGTATTGCTGAATGTCGCTCATCCGAATTTCATATTGGTTTTATGTCGCAAAATGCAAGATATTATTTTGTATTTAACAGGTCCGAGCGAATCGGTATCCTGGTTGTAACCGCAATTATTGTTATGGTATTAGCCTTGCCTTTTATCGTTAAAGAAGTAACACGCGATAATGGAAAAGAATTTGAACGATTTGTAAATGAAATACTGCTTCTGGAGAAAAGTGCAAAATTTTCAATTGATTCGTTAAACGAAGCTCGGATGCTCGATTTCCAGCAAATGGACAAATCAATGGCAGCAATAAAAATTGTTCCTTTTCCTTTTGATCCCAATAACCTGCCTTCCGCACAGTGGAGCAAACTGGGACTAAAAGACTGGCAGATTAAAGTGATAAAAAAATACGAAGCTAAAGGCGGAAAATTTTACGATAAGGATGATTTTAAAAAGATGTTTTGCATTTCTCCTTCCGAATATGAAATTCTGGAACCCTACATTTCTATACAAATACAGAAACCTGTTTATGCTGAGTCAAAAACTGAATTACCGGCCCGCAAACCCAGAGTTATTGTTGATTTGAACTCCGCTGATAGTATTACTTTACTTTCGCTTTATGGAATAGGACCGTCATTCGCCCGACGGATTATTAAATACCGTACTTTGCTTGGCGGGTTTTACAGTAAAACACAACTGCTCGAAGTTTTTGGTTTCGACCAGGGCAAACTGGATAAAATTGAAGATTATTGCAGTGTAAATCCCGACGAAATCACCAAAATCAACATTAATAAAATACGTACCGAAGAACTGAAAAAACATCCTTACCTCGACTATTATACAGCAAAAGCCATTGTTGACCAGCGTATTAGTGTCGGAAAATTCACATCACTTAAACAAATTAGCGAAATACCCCTGATACACGCTGAACTGTTCGATAAAATCAAAAATTACCTGGTTCTCGATTAACTCTTTAACTAATTAGATCTGATACAAAGTACAATGTTTCATCGCTTTTTTTTCTTTTTAATTTTATTTCTGTTGACACCGGTTTTGCTTGTAGCCAATAGCGAAGCCACTCCTTTAATTGAGCGCCTCAAGAGTTCAACCGGTGTTGCAAAGGCCGATCTACTCAACGAAATATCAGTGGTTTTCCGCAGATCCGACAGGTACGCTTCTCTTGATTATGCACGACAGGCATTTGAGCTTTCCGTTAACGAAAAATACTTACAGGGAAAAGCGCTGGCAAAGAAAAATGAAGGGATATGCTGGTTTTTTATAGGAAATAATGATTCAGCTTCATTATGCTATAAGGAAGCGTTGGAATCATTCAAAGCTATTGATGATAAAAAAGGGATTTCGGCCTGCTACAATAATCTCGGTCTTATTGCGCAGGAAACCGGAAAGTATGATGATGCTCTGCGACTTTACCAGTTGTCAATTGATATGGATATTGAACGTGGCGATATTTCGGGTGCAGCCGATACGAAGGGTAATCTGGTGGATATTTATATTTATCAGGGAAATTCGAAAAAAGCGCTTAATCTTTCGAATGAAATAATTTTAGAATGCAGTAACCTCAAGGACAAGGATTGTGTTATGCGGGCGCTCATTAACAGGGCTGCTATTTATGATAATCTGTTAAAATTTGATGCTGCCATGCTCGATCTTAAATATGCAATTGTACTGGCGCGTGAATTGGAAGATAGTTATGCTGAGGCAATGGCTTTAAGTAATTCAGGACTGGTAACATGGCACAAAGGTAATCCGGAAGAAGCA
>CAZBZA010000683.1:0-2173 GCA_964495865.1 uncultured Lentimicrobiaceae bacterium | reverse complement strand
TCATGAAATGCCTGATGGTTACAGCCCTTCGTTTTCCGAAGGGATTGAGTATTACGCACCCGAATGGCAGGGCGTAATAAGTAAAGTGCTTTACGACTGTGCTATTAAGGGAGTTCCTTTTAGTAATGAGCTGGAAATAAATACGGCCAAAGGAAACCGCATATGGGTGCGTGTAACCGGCGAAGCAATTAAAAACCAGTCGGGCGAAATTATAAGCGTTCAGGGCGGATTTCAGGATATAAGCCTGCGTAAAAAGAATGAAGCTATAAATGAGGCCCGTTTGCACCTGATGCATTACTCACTCGATCATTCGCTGGATGAACTTCTGGACGAAATGCTGAACGAGGCTGAGAAATTAACCGGGAGCCTTATCAGTTTTGTTCATTTTGTTGACGAAAGCCAGAATGCACTGTCTCTGCAAAACTGGTCGGACCGTACCAAAAATGAGTTTTGTTTCACAACGGGCAAGGACAGGCATTATCCGTTAACGCAAGCAGGGATGTGGGCTGACTGTATTCGCCAGCGCGAACCGGTTATTCACAACGATTATGCTTCGATGCCTCATCGCAAAGGATTACCCGAAGGCCATGCCCCGGTAATCAGGGAGTTGGTGGTGCCTGTTTTCAGGGGTGGGAAAATTAAAGCTGTGGTGGGCGTTGGTAATAAATATACCAATTATACCAAACAGGATGTTGACACAATTGTATTGATTTCCAGCCTGGGATGGGAAATTGCCGAAAGGAAAATTATACAGGCTGAGCAGTTTAAATTACTTAATATCATCGAAAACAGCCTTAACGAAATATATGTTTTTGATAAGGAAACACTCAATTTCGAATACCTCAATCAAGGGGCTTTGCTTAATATAGGTTATACCCTCGATGAAATGAAAAACATGACACCTGTGGATATTAAACCGGAGTTTACGGAGGCAAAATTCCGCAGATTGGTGGCGCCTTTAATTTCGGGCGAAAGCCGTATGCTGAATTTCGAAACCAATCACCGGCGTAAAAACGGAACCGATTATCCTGTCGAAGTACACCTTCAGATTCATAAACAGAACGAGCACAGCATTTTCTTTGCGGTTATTAACGATATCACAAGACGGAAAAATGCTGAAAACGAATTGTCGAAACTTAACCAGGACCTCGAACAACGTGTAGCCGATAGAACGGCTAAACTTCAGGCCGCCATCAGGGAGCTTGAGTCGTTCAGCTATTCGGCTTCGCACGATTTACGCACACCACTAAGAGCTTTAAACGGCTATGCAAGCATACTGGCCGAAGATTATTCGAAGGTACTCGATAACGAAGGTATCCGGATGCTAAATCTTATTATTGACAAAGCAAATATGATGGGTGATCTGATTGATGACCTGCTCTCGTTTTCGCGCTACAGCAGCCAGGAAATAAATAAAGCTGATGTAGATATGCAGCAGATGGTCGACTCCGTTTATCGCGAACTTATAAATTCACCGGCTCAAAGTAAGGTGGAGTTTCATTTTCACGACTTGCCATCCATGGAATGCGATGCGGCCATGCTAAGGCAGGTATGGGTCAACCTGATAGGTAACGCTATTAAATTCTCGTCGCGAAAAGCCAGAAGTATAATCGAAATCGGCAGCAAAGCCGAAGGGGACGAAATGGTTTTTTATGTAAAAGATAACGGTGCCGGTTTCGATATGGCCTTGGTAAACAAGCTGTTTTTAGTTTTTAAACGCCTTCCGGCTACCAGGGATTTTGATGGGAACGGTGTTGGACTGGCTATCGTGAAACGTATTGTTGAACTGCACAAGGGCCGCGTATGGGCCGAAGGAAAAGTGAACGAAGGAGCAACCTTTTATTTCTCACTGCCGGTAAGTAAATAGAGGAAAAATAATTCAACGTTACTTTTCAATAAAAATCATCAAAACAGGTAATGTTATTAAAAATCTAAACAGTAAAAACTTGAACACAATCCGAGAACTCCCAAAATAAAATGCCATGAAGACACTAAGTCACAAAGGATCACAAATAATTGTTACTATGCAATATAAGCTTAGTGATACCTGGCGACTTAGTGGCTTTGTGGCAAAAAAAGATTTTTCTCAGCGGACTCAATATCGATCTGTTGAACGCGAAGCACTTGAACAATTGAACATTGCCCCTTTAACATTGAACCTTGAACTCTTGAA
>CAZBZA010000682.1:0-2173 GCA_964495865.1 uncultured Lentimicrobiaceae bacterium | reverse complement strand
TGGCTCTCGAAAAACCTGAGCTTGTCAAAAGGCTAATCCTTGTTGATCCCGCCGGATTTGAGGCTTTTCATGCCGGACAGAAAAACTGGTTTAAGGACGTAATGACGCCAAACCTGGTGCGCCTTACCACGGTTGATGCAATAGAAACGAACCTTGCCTCTAATTTTTACCGAATGCCCGACGATGCAGTGTTTATGATTGAGGACAGGATTGCAATGCGCGATGCTTCTGATTTTGATAATTATTGTCTGGCTGTGGCCCGCTCG
Organism: uncultured Lentimicrobiaceae bacterium; assembly: GCA_964495865.1. GTDB lineage: Bacteria > Bacteroidota > Bacteroidia > Bacteroidales > UBA4417 > UBA4417. The sequence goes on along the minus strand of CAZBZA010000682.1, from coordinate 1,907 downwards.
GTACACGGAATGGTTGATGAAGCTGTGCTGGATAAAATCGCACAGATAAAAGCACCAACACTTATTTTCTTTGGCGAAAACGATATGCTTATTCCTAACCGGTATTTGAATCCAGGTTTTACATCTAAAATTGCCGAACACGGAGCAAGTATGATTCCCGGCAGCAAACTGGTGATGGTTCCTAAATGCGGGCATTTTATGATGTTCGAAAAACCTGAAGTTTTCAATACCGAAACACGAAATTTTATTAAATAGAAAACCTTTTTACAAAAGTTATTTTTTTTGTAAAAACCTTATTGATTGAGGGTTGGAGTGGGAGTTGGAATATCGGTTAGCTGATATGAACCAACTCTCTCTTTTTTTGTAGAAATTCACCCTGGAATATTTTGGATTTAAAATCTTGATGAACCTGATCTAAATCTTGCCAGCCATTACTTTTTGATGTAATTTCAACCCAAAATAGTATCAATGAGAATCAAACTTGTTACTTTCAGCGATTTTGCCAACCACTTGTATCCGCACGAGGCTGATTACCTGATGAGTATTCACAAATTCACAAAAGGAGTTAACAAGCAGATATTAAGCACAATCCATCATAATTGCCACCATCAGAACCAGCATAGGGAATACGAAGCAAGCATTGATAAACGCTCGTATTCCTACATTAAAACCTGGATTACCGAAATGCTGGATAAAGCGGATGTAGATAAATTTTACGAATGGCTTTCTTATACAGAGAAACAGGTAATGATTGATGCCATTACGCCTGAAGAAGAAAAAGAAATTCTTGCCAGGGTTAAATCAATAAATCCTTCAAACTACTATTTCCTTAGGTTTTACGAACTCATCGAGCATTTCAGGGATTACCTGCTAATACGTGTCAGGACTCAGTTTTATAAGCCTACAAACGACTATCTGCAGAAATACGAAGCCGCTTATCACCGCAGCATAGCCATAAATAAGAAACTCAACCAGGCAGCTGAGGAAATCATCAGCCAGCATGAATCACCCGATGGCGACCCGATTTATTTTAATGAATTCCTGCAAAGCACTTTCAGCGATAACACTCTTGATGGATATACCAGGTATCGGGCTGCTGTGCGGCTTACCTTCTTATTTTACAACTACCGCGACTTTGAAAAACTGCGGGTTCTATACGATGAGCTGGATGTGATCTTTAAAAGTGACGTTTTTTATTCGAAACGGCTGCTTGCCAATTATTATTCGAATCGTGCTATGATGCACAGCAAACTGAACGAGTTGGAGCTGGCTGAAAAATTCGGATACCTTTCCATCAGGCAAAAAAACAGCGACTATTTGTTTTACCTGGCTAATGTTTGCGGCGTTCTGTTGCGGAGCAGGAAATACGATAAAGCACTGAAATTGATGAATTTATCAATCCCTGAAACCAAAAAGACCAATAGTTTTTACAATAAGATCGGCTTTGCCAGTTTCTATATCCGAACGCTTGTTTATAATAAAATGGCCAAAAACGCGGTGAGTTATGCGTCAACTTTCCTCGATGCCTACAAAAAAGATATTTTCGAGACCCGCTGGCATCTCTTTTTTGCCGCTTATCTGCAGGCATTGCTGAGTGCCGAGAAATACAGCAGGCTTATTTCGGTTGCAAAAAGATACAATCTGCTTTCACTCGAAAAGAAGTTTATTGATAAAACAGTTTATATGCCTGTTTTGCTTTGGTATAACGAAGTAGCTCTTTATATGGAAGGGAAACAAAGCAAGGAAAAACTCGAGGAAACTATTTTAAATTCAGCTCAAAAATTATTGCTTAACAAATATAAAGCCAGCAGGATCAATGAATTGCTCGACAATTTAGCCGTTTCGGTACCAACGGAAATTGATGCAATCCGGGCTAAACTATACCAGTCGGAAATGATTTAAGTATT
>CAZBZA010000681.1:0-2176 GCA_964495865.1 uncultured Lentimicrobiaceae bacterium | reverse complement strand
AGCTCATTAATAAGTTCGAAGATATGAGCTTTACCCGTTTTCTTTAAAATATTCCCCCGATGGGTATTTACAGTAAATGGACTCAGAAAGAGCTTTTCAGCAATTTGCTCTGTACTCATCCCCGCTTCAACCAATTTGATAATCTCGAATTCGCGATCAGAGAAAACATTGCCCAGGTTCAACAATTCCTCATCCGGATACCTGAATAAGGACATATCGTTCCCTATATAATAATGAAAGCCATGTTTTATCTTTTTGAAGCCGTCAATATTAGTATGAATCTTAAGGTAAAAAACAGTTTTATATGGGATTGTTGTAAAATAAAGGTAGCCTTGAATCAGAAAACCAGAGTATTCTCCGTCAGGTTTGCGCATTCTGAAATTGGTTGAAAATAATGTGTTCCCTTCACCAGCTATGTAGATATCCTGTGCCAGTTTTATTGTTTTAGCTCTTCCCCGGTTAAGCCTTTGGAGTTCATCCGGATGAGTGCATTCCATAAAATGGTAAGGGCTAACCTCAGTTGGTTCAACTCCAATCATTTGAGTACTGCGCTTACTTGTAAACAGGACCTTCATCTGGATGATGTCGGCAATATAGAAAAACTGGTTGTTCTCTTCCATCAACTCTTCAAGCTCTGTAATCAACGGATCATTCCGATCAATCCCCTGGAAACCAGACGATGTGTATTTTTCGAGAAACTTTAAAAATAGCTTGTAATCCCGAAGAGAAGTCATCATTATAGCACTGAAGAATATTTTATAGCATGTAAAGGTAAAAAAATACGGATTGGTAACGATTGATTTAAATGAAGTTGAAGATTAATTTTGATCATTCTGAAGGAAATGTAAATATATAATTAATGAATGTTTCCGGACAGCTTAATTAATAACCATTTAACCAGTTTTTTATGGCTGACACAGAAAAAAAACAGAAGGCCCGGCATGTGCTTGTGGCAAGGCTGATCTGTATGAGGAGTGGTTAAAACAAAATGAAAACATAGAAAATACATCAACCCCAATCAGCCAGACCGAAAATCAATTGAGTTCTACCGATGCAGCCGGAAAAAGAGATACAAAGCCGGTTCAGACAAAAGAATAAAAAATAATGAACAGGTAATTTATCCATTTGGTAATAATAGTATAATCAGATAATTGTAAACATCTAACAATCAAAATTATGGCAAACGAAGTAAAAAGAACTGCGCCTGACATGGACGCAATTATTGCGAATGCTAAAAGCCAGGGCAAACTCAAAACAGTTCCCTTAGACTGGAGCGAAGTGTATTATACCAACTGTCCGCTGGTATCGGCCAGCAATGTGGACCAGGAACTGGGCTGGACCAAGGAAATTTATAAGAAAATGGATGTGAAGTACCTGTACCTGCGTGCCCGTAAGGAAAACGACTGGTACCCGCATTATATCCATAATATGGACAACATCATACGTTTTGGCGGCTTGTTTCCTCCTGTTCATGTACAGGCTGATATTCGCCGTACAAGGCTTCTGGGAGTTACCCATGCTCCAAAAGAAGGCGGTGTAATGATGGTTCGCTCCAGGGACGATATCTACACCATGAAAGAACTGAAAGGTAAAAAGATCGGGCTTTCACGTAGCCAGAATAAAATTAAAACCGACTGGTGGGGAATACAGGAAGAACAAGGTATCGAACTGATGCTGAGAATGAACGGAATGACCCGCGCTGATGTTCAGATCGTTGAATTCCCTTATCCGGATGACTGGTATGATGTACCTGAAATGATGGGTCCTGAAATGGAAAACCCGTCAGAATTGTGGCTGAAGCGCGATCATAAGCACGACCTGGCTTTCCGTCCGCTCGAAACCGCTTTGGAAAAAGGTGTAATTGATGCCATGTACAGCCAGAGCCGCGTACTTAGCGTGCTTTCCGAAACAACCGGTAAATTTAAATGCATCGAGGACCTTTCAAGGTATCCCGACTGGACTCTACAGGTTGCTAACATTCCGGCAGCTATTACCTGTAGCGATGTGATGTACAATGAGCATCCCGAACTTGCCGTTGCATTTATGAAAGGCATGATTAAAGTAGGACGCTGGGCTAATGAGCACAAACATGCAGCAGCAGCCATCCTCGACAAACAGACTTTCTATCGCGATGTTGAAGATACTTACGAAGGAATCAGGCTTATCGACATGGTGC
>CAZBZA010000680.1:0-2184 GCA_964495865.1 uncultured Lentimicrobiaceae bacterium | reverse complement strand
TACAATCTTCAATTAATTACCACACAAATAAAAAACCTGGCATGTTCAACGGAACTTACCAGGTTTTTAAATGTATTTTGCAGAAAAATTAGTTGTTATCCTCCACAAATAAAACCATTATTGCCGCCACAATCATTGAAACACCACCAAGTACCAGTGCATAAATTGCTTCGCCGCCAAAAAGTGTCTGAACGAAAAATCCCAGGATACTGGCTGCTAACAACTGTGGTATTACAATGAAGAAGTTAAAAATCCCCATAAAAGTACCCATTTTATTCTGCGGAAGCGAACCTGTAAGAATAGCATACGGCATTGCAAGGATACTGGCCCAGGCGATACCTACTCCTACCATAGATAGGATCAGCATATTCGGGTCTTTTACAAGGTAAATGGAAGCCAATCCGATTCCACCGGCGATAAGGGCAATGGCATGTGTAATTTTACGACTGGTAAATTTCGCTAACACAGGAAGCAGAAATGCAACCAGTGCAGCTACCAGGCTATAAACCCCGAATGTAACACCAACCCAGTTTGCGCCTTCGTTAAACAGTTCAGAGCTTGTGTCGTTGGTACCATAAACGTGGCTTGTAACAGCCGATGTGGTATAAATCCACATGGCAAACAAAGCGAACCAGGTAAAAAACTGAACAACAGCAAGTTGTTGCATAGTTTTTGGCAATCGGTTCAGGTCGTTGGTTACGGTAACAAATCCACTTTCAATCTTACCTTTTTTTACCATTTGTCCGGTAAAAAGTTGCAGCAATCCAAAACCGGTAAGTCCGCCGCCGACAATATAAAGTTCTGCTGCAAGTTCAAAATACCAGATGCCAAAACAAATTATAACACCAATCGGAAACCATATTAAACCACGGCGGATAAAGGTACCGAAAGGAAGCATTTCATCATCGAACCTGCCTGAACCGGCTTCGAAACGCTCCGGATGTTCCTCACGTTCAAACTCTTCGAGCTGTTGCGGCGAGTATTCTTTTGACCGGATCACAGTCCACAGTACCGAAAGGAAAAACACAAATCCTCCTATATAAAAGGAATATTTTACCGAATCGGGGATCAGTCCGGGATCAGCAACATTTTTTATCCCCAACCAGTTAGTAAGCATGTATGGAAGTGCGGAAGCAATTACCGCTCCTGAGCCGATAAAGAAACTCTGCATGGCAAAACCACTTGTCCGCTGATCGCCTGGTAACATATCACCAACGTAAGCACGAAAAGGTTCCATCGATACATTTATGCTCGCGTCCATCATCCACAACATACCGGCGGCAATCCACAATGCAGGCGAATTTGGCATAACAAACAAACCTATCGACGCAAGTATAGCCCCAGCAAGAAAATATGGACGCCTTCTGCCGAATCGGTTCCAGGTATTATCGCTCATATGCCCGATGATAGGCTGTACGATTAATCCGGTGAGTGGCGCAGCAACCCACAAAATCGGGATATCCTCAATTTTGGCTCCGAGGGTTTCGAAAATACGGCTGACGTTTGCATTTTGCAATGCAAAACCAAATTGAATTCCCAGAAATCCGAAACTCATGTTCCAAATTTGCCAGAATGATAAGCGTGGTCGCTTGGCCATAATATTGTTTTTAAGATTTTGTAATACCACAAAAATATTACTTCATTTGGATTTACGTTCGAAAAATTAAATTTTATTATTCCTGAGGCATTAAAATTTCATTTATCGCGTGCAGAAAACTAAGTAACTGTCTATATTTCTGCCAAACTCGTTTAATAGGACTCAGCTTGTTCTTCTGTCAGGCTGAGCGGAGTCGAAGCCCACTCAAATCAGCTATTATTACTCGTTGATAAGTCAAACAAGTGCATTTCGACTTCTCTAAATGTGACTGATATACAGGTAATTAGTAACACAAATCAGTTTCTGTTAATAGTAGACACTGAGTTTAAAGATTTCAAGGCTTTTTATAGAATTTTAAAAGAATCAAATATCTGATGCAAAAGAATCCGCAGTAAATCGGGTACCTTTAATTACTTTTGTGGTAAACCCAATAGCCTGGAACCGGAATTAAGGCAATGCTTTACGATTTCAGGATCTGGGAACAGGAACCAGTCTATCAACCAATCCAATCAAAACGGAGTTAAAAAAATCAGAATGAAAATTGAGAATTTAATTCCTGGCGGCATTCAGTATGGGTTGGCATTTAT
>CAZBZA010000679.1:0-2184 GCA_964495865.1 uncultured Lentimicrobiaceae bacterium | reverse complement strand
ATAAAACTCAAATACATGAAAACGCTTTTACGTATCTCTTTTTTAGTTTTGATCATTTTAACGATAGCTGCCAACACTTCGAAAGGTTCAGTAAATACAAAACCCGATCCTGATTCATTGACACTTACTGATTCAAATAAAGTTCTACCAACAATTCAACTTATTACACCAAACGGAGGCGAGGAACTTACAGGTTTCTCACTGATTTTGGTTCAATGGACAGGGACAAACCTGAACATGAACTATACGCCAAAGATTGAATATTCGCTAAATGGCGGAAATACATGGACAGAAGATTATTTATTTTATACCAACTCTATGTCCGATTTGGGTGGCAGCGCATATTACCTGTTGCCATACACTATGTCAGCGCAGGTAAAAATAAAGTTATCCGATATATATCATCCTGATATTTATGATATTAGCGATAATAATTTTACCATTACCTCCCATCAGCAATTATTGGTAATAGCTAATAATGTGTACTTCTCAAAATTCACTTCCAATTCCAGAATTCATTTTAGTTTTTATAGTATTGAGAATTTCGATGAAGATTATTTTACCATGTCAGTATCTTTTGATGGAGGTGTTAATTGGGAAGTAACCAAGCAACATATCAAAATGGGATTATATGTTCCGGAGCCGGCTTTTTGGGATATCCCCGAAAATACATATGGTACATGCCAGGTACATTTCCAATCCGAGTCTGTTCCTGAACGAAACGGGAAGAGTGTTTATTTTACTATTCACAAAATGCCTGAAATTGATATATCGGTAAACTATGCTCAAAATCTTGTTCATACTGATACTACTTTTGTAATCAACTACAATAAAATTGATGAACATTATCTTTATGAAGATTATATATTATATATGTCAAAAGACAGAGGGATTACCTGGGAATACATTAATACCCTGACACTTAAAGCCAACAGCGGGAAATTCGAACTTAATTCCCCAAATAATGAAATTGACTCCTGCCTTTTCAGGGTAATTGATGCTTATAACAACAATTCAATTGATATTACTGATTATATTACATTTCGAAATTTTCCGGCTACTCCTATCTGCCAGGTTACAAACGACCCTTCAACAAAAAAGAACCTGATAAATTGGTCGAAGCCCGAATCAGACTATATTTCGGAATACGTTATTTTCCGCGAAACCGATGAAACCGATGTTTACGAAGAGATAGCCCGAATTCCGAAAAATAATTCAGCAGAGTTTGTTGATCTAACTTCGAATCCTGACGAAAGGGCTTATAGGTACAGGTTGGGTTATATTGACAGCGAAGACTGGATTTACCCTTTAAGTAGTCCGCATCAAACCACACATCTTTCGGTATATAAAAACTATGTAAAAGGTTATAACCTGATCTGGAGTAATTATATTGGTGCTGATATTCAATCCTATACTATTTACCGTGGAACAACTGCAACAAACTTGACCGAAATCGAAAAAGTTTCGGGAAATATTACTTCTTATACTGATATAAATGCTCCGACAGGAACTCTTTATTACAGGATTCAGGCTACAGGAACGAGTGATTGTTCAGGGATAGGTGATTTTAGTTCCAATTCGAATATTGCCGGGGAATCTTCTCTGGGCACTTTTGAAGGAAGCACTACCGAATCTTTCGCTTTTTACCCTAATCCGGCAAAAGACAAGTTGTATATGAGATTTGAAAAACCAAATAGTGCTCTAAATATCACAATTACCGATTTGCAAGGTCGGGTGGTTTATACAAATCAATTGGACTCACCTGCTGAGGCAACCTTTGATATTGACTTAAACACTCTGAATAATGGGGCGTATATACTCCACCTGAAAAGTAATGCATTAACTACTTCTAAAAAACTAATAATCAATAGATAAGAAGATGAAAAAAGTAATAGTTATTTCCTTATTTGTATTTTTCAGTTGGTTTAACCAAGGAATTTCTCAAACATACGATACCGTTTGGCTTTCGTCGCTCGATATTTCGAAAGCTACAATCGGTTGGGGACAACCCGGCAAAGATGTTTCCTGTATGGGGAATCCGATTATACTGAACGGCATTACCTACAAAAAAGGATTTGGCACCCATGCTTCCAGTATTTTGTACTTGAAATTAGCTAATGGCTCTGCGCGTTTTCACTCGGTAGTAGGAATTAATGATGAGGAAAAAGAAACACGTGGATCAGC
>CAZBZA010000678.1:0-2187 GCA_964495865.1 uncultured Lentimicrobiaceae bacterium | reverse complement strand
CTCTATGCGCACAATTTACGATGGTAATCTGGTTAAATATTGAAAGAATTTTCTGACTTTGTTACAAATGGGGAAGTTAATTTGAGTTTTTAACTTAACCATATTGATTGGATTAATATTCCGGTGCGCAGCCCGAACTATGTTGCACTTTTTGCAATCAATTACCGCAAATATGCGGCGATAATTTTATTTTCACCGCAAAGGCAAAAGGTTGATTAAGCTGTTTCCTACGAACATGCATAGCTTCATTTACGTTAATGCCCTACGGGCAATTTTCTTTTTCCGGATTTTCTTTTATTGATGTTAAAGTGCTTCGGACTAAGGTAGTTTTTCAAGCGAACGGCTAAGTCAATGGTTTTCTAATAGGATGTCATTTATTTAACCACTTTGAATATTGTGTCCAGTCGTCAAGATAAATAAACTTCATATTTTGTTTCTCAGTATCTGTAAAGCCAAGTTTAGAACATTTTGGGTATTCAGATTGTGAAATCAAATCTCTAAAATCATTTTTACTTTGCTCAATCAGATGGTCAATTGCATTAATGTCTTTGTCAGAAAGCTTAATGATTGCAGCAGATATTCGATTTTTACCAGCGTTAGTTTCACTAAAAACTTGCTTTAATTTTCTACTAACTAAATCTGCTTGATTGCCAAATTCTCTTTGAATCAGTCGGTCAAGCATGGCATCCGAAACCTTAGCAATTGGTTGGGTTCCGACTAATTTTATTCTTAGAGTTTCAAGCATGTCTTTAGTCAGTTAGTAAATTATTCAGGATTTTCCTTACGGTTGCCGCCAATTAGTTACTATGATTAATTACTCCGACAGGCATTGAATTTAATAATTCAGATAATATGTTTTCCATTTCGGAATACCTAATCCAAGCAAGCCACCTATGGCAGCACCAGATACCGTAAACCCTACTATTATACCTCCTGAACTCCGGGTATCCGGATATTGTGCAACATTCAGAACAGCAAGAAGTCCCATAAACAGTGCTCCATATCCGCACCACTTAAGTGCCTGGTTTCCCTCATGTACCCGCATATATTCAATATTGGACAGAGCTATTTTTTGATTTAACTGAGTGTTGTGATTTAGAAAAGATATGCTATCTGATTTAATGTAAACCTTTTTGCATTCGTATTTTCTAAAATCCTTCATGGTTACATTTACAGTATTATAAAATGTTTTAGGCGGCAAATTATAAGTTACCTGACATTTTAAGGTAAACGGAACAAGCAATACAATCAAACATACAATGATTCTCATAGCTCTTTTACTAGTTGGCTTTATACTTAAGGATTAACTTATCCATCATTGGTTCGAGGATAATCGACAAATTGTCAAGTTGTGCCTGGTATTCGTCTATTTGATTTCCCGAAATATTTTCAGGCTTCGACCAGGTATGTGCATCAGAAATCAAATCCCCATATTTATCAAATAAATATAAATACGTATCGAGCCGCAGGTAACCATAAATACCAAAAACCCCAGCTCCGGTAATAGTTAGCGTTGAATAAGAAACTGCTATTAAATCAGTGTCAATTCTTTTGCCCAATTCCGAAATAATGGACTTGTAATCAGCACTATAATTAAAATATTCGAGTACATCACCATTTTCGAAGCGAAATGGGTTAATATCATCCTTTGCTGTAATAATCAATGGAAAGTGGTCGTTTTTGGTTCTTAATGAACTTTTAAAATCAAATTTTTCCTTTAATTCGGCATAGCCGGTTGAATTTCGCAATGTATCAGCATATAAAACTTTACAGTGAAAATTGTTTTCTAAACTTGAAGCTACAATTGCCTGGCATTTATCAACATTTTGCTTTTGTAAATCCATAATCTGATCGGCAATTGAATTTGTCTTTTGATTAAAAACAGCCGCATCGATCAAAGGAAATATCGGTTGTTGAATTTTCCCAATCATTGTCGAGAACAAGGCTACATTCTGTATTTTCTCGACCTTTTTGCCAGAGTAGTTAATTTGGATTGTTGCACAAGAAGTTAAAGCTATTGCGATAATGGCTAAAGAGATTGAATTTAGATAATTGTTTTTCATTTTGTTATAATTGATTATTAGTATGTTGTGGCACTTATTAATTTTAAGATTTTAAATGTTTCTTCGTCAGGCGTGATTTGTATTGATGTTAATTCTATTATTAAAATTGCATATTATTCTTCCC
>CAZBZA010000677.1:0-2194 GCA_964495865.1 uncultured Lentimicrobiaceae bacterium | reverse complement strand
GGCTAGAAATCCAAAATATTGTTCCGGAATTTATACTTCATATGCTATCTGCGCAATCTATCACTGTGTGTTCAGAAATCATGGTCATCTTTTGCAGCCATTCATAAATTAATTTCGGGCTATCAAGGATAAACAGTCGCATTGAAAAAGAATAAATTTCGAGCATCAAAATAAATACATAAGTCAGGCAGAGTCTGTAGCGAAAATGCTTTTTATCTTGTAGCGATAATTATACATTTAAAGTAGTTTTATCAATGACTGAAGAAGACTTTTATAAAACCGGGAATAAAAAAAAGAAAGCAACCAGGGAAAGACATCTCCGTCAGTTGAAAGAGTTTTAAAAATGACAAATAACATATGTAAAGCATAATAGATATTCCCGTTTTATAAAAGATAAGACAAACAAATACAGCAAAAATCAATTTTGGCTTCTGATCAGAAAAATACTGTTCCTTTTAAGACCTTTAAATTAAAGAAAAGAGGAGGTAAATATTTGAATGTAAAAACAAATAACTCCAGCTTTCTGATTTGCGAAAATCAACCTTTTATCAGCTAAAAAGCATCAATTATAATTAGTCTTCCTTAATTTCAAGAACTATTATCTGATAAATCGACAGGTAATATCGCAAATTAAGGTTACCCGGCTAGTATGTTAATGTCTCTGACCATAGCATTTCCGGTAAACTCTTCCGAATAATAAAACAAGACTAAAAAATGTATTCTTAACCTCTTTTTCTACCTTTGCAAAAAAATTAACCTATGAACAGAGGTCCTATATCACAGTTTATTGAGCATCATTACAGGCATTTTAATTCAGCCGCCCTGGTTGATGCAGCCAAAGCATACGAAACACACCTGCTCGAAGGCGGCAAAATGCTGATTTCCCTGGGCGGGGCAATGAGTACCGCCGAACTGGGAATTTCCTTAGCCGAAATGATACGTCAGGATAAAGTACAGATAATCAGTTGTACCGGAGCCAACCTCGAAGAAGATATTATGAACCTGGTTGCTCACTCCCATTACCGCCGGGTACCCAACTACCGCGACCTTACGCCTGAACAGGAAAACGAACTGCTCGAAAAAGGACTCAATCGCGTTACAGATACCTGTATTCCCGAAGAAGAAGCTTTCCGTAAAATTCAGCACCACATTGTAAAAATATGGAAAGATGCCGAAGCCAAAGGTGAGCGCTATCTCCCTCACGAATATATGTACAAACTCCTGCTCAGCCAGGTGATGGAAAACGATTATGAAATCGACCCCAAACACTCGTGGATGCTGGCTGCCGCCGAAAAAAACCTGCCCATTATTGTTCCGGGTTGGGAGGACAGTACCATGGGTAATATTTTTGCATCCTACTGTATAAAAGGAGAACTAAAGCCTTCGACCATGAAAACCGGAATTGAATACATGATGTGGCTAACCGAGTGGTACAGGGCAAATTCATCAGGCAAAGGAGTAGGATTTTTCCAGATTGGCGGCGGAATCTCAGGTGACTTCCCGATCTGTGTGGTTCCGATGATGTATCAGGACCTGGAGTGGCACGATGTACCGTTCTGGAGCTATTTCTGCCAGATATCGGATTCCACCACTTCGTATGGTTCCTATTCCGGTGCCGTTCCCAACGAAAAAATAACCTGGGGAAAACTTGCCATCGATACCCCGAAATTTATTGTCGAAAGCGATGCCACTATTGTTGCTCCGTTGATCTTCGCATGGCTGTTAAAATGGTAACTAATTCATATTCATCATTTTAAAGCTAATATCAAACATTGGACTTTAACAAGGATTAGCCGAAATACTTTTCAAACTTTAAATCCTGCTTTTTAATCAATTGCTTTACTTTAGTAAAATAAAGTACTCCCGCTATCGGAACTTTAGAACGATAGCGGGATTTTTCATTTTTATTTATACATATTCTAAATAGCTCAATTTATCTGAAAAAAGCACTTCTAATGATCCCCAGTTAAGAAAGTATTTATACTTTAGCACCCTATTTCTTTGTGAATCTGAAACTTGACAGATCGAACATCCCCTTAAAAACCAAACCTCAACTCATGAAAAACAATTACATTACGCTTAACAGGCTGCTTTTCCCTTGTTTAGTGGCCTTTTTTATGTCATTTGCATTCCTTGCCAATGCCGAAAAAGTTACCTATTCCGATAGCTGGGGACAGCAGGGAGTTTCTTTGAA
>CAZBZA010000676.1:0-2195 GCA_964495865.1 uncultured Lentimicrobiaceae bacterium | reverse complement strand
GAAGGTGAAAGTTTTCCCAAAGTAACGGCGAGATCAATCAGTTTCTGAGCACGTTTTACAACAGGCGGGTCAATCATTTTAGTTCCCAGCGAAACAACGCCTAAGCCTTTAGCTGTGGCTTCGATAAATGCATTCACTATTTTCTTTGCTTTCTCTATTTCAGCATCATCGGGTGCATAGTTTTCGTGAATCACCCTGATCTGTCGCGGGTGTATGCAACCCATTCCATCGAAACCAAGCGCTTTCGAACGTATAACATTTTCCTTGAGAGCTTCCATATCAGCCACATCACTGAAAACCGAATCAATAGCCTGTATGCCTGCAGCTTTGCATGCATTTACCACCATGCTCCGGGCAAAAAATGATTCGGTTCCTTCCTGTGTGCGACGGGTACCCAAATCGGCGGTATAATCTTCCAACCCGATGGCCAGAGCTACAACATTTTCGCTTTGAGCAATTTCGAGTGCTTTTAAAACACCCAGGGCGCTTTCAATAATAGGCATCAGCCAAACATTGCCGCTGATAGAATATTTATTTTTCAGCTCACTGATTTTCGCATTAACAAGCCTGATCTGTTCGGCGCTTTCGCATTTGGGAACCAGTATAAGATTGACATTATGAGGAATAAGAAATTCAAGGTCATCGAGACCTGCCGGAACCTGGTTTATACGCACCATTCGCTCAGCGCCGTAAAAATCAATGTTCCGCAACGCATTCCGAACCATGAAACGGGCTTCGTACTTTTTGGCAGGAGCAACGGCATCTTCGAGGTCGAGGATAATACCATCCGGTTTGTGAATGCCGGCATTTATCATAAGGCTTGGTGTATTACCGGGAAGGTAAAGCCGCGAAAAACGGTTTCTGTCGCGGGTGGTACCATACTTATTTTCTTCAAGTATCGGAAAGAGGAACTCTTTTTCGGATCCTGAAAGTTGCCTGGCAGCTGCTTCGACCCTGGCAGCGATAAAAGGGGTAAGCGCTCCGGAGTCTTCAACCAAGAGTTTTACATTTTCGAATCCGTAAAAAGAAATGATGTCGTGCAGAAGCTTCCGGATGTCGCTGCCATACATGCTTTCGACCTTACTGATGAGTTCAATCTGAATGCCTCCGTCGGCGGGAAGTTCCATGGTGACATGACAATCTGAACGAATCCCTTTGCCTTTATTGCCAATAAGTGCCACTTTGTCGGTTAAAAACTCCATAATCGTTGAATTATTTCTGTTCCTGTTAATTTCATTATGCTGTGAACAAATTCACAAACATGCGACAAAGGTACATTGGCCATTGAATTTAGCAAATATTAATCCTTCAAATGTTTGAAATATTTTCAAATGGCTTGTTTAGGCCTGCCCGTCAACATATTAAGGTGACTGCGGGATTTTGAGAAGAGTAGGGGGGAGGATAACCGGAAAAAGGATAAATGCGGATCATGCAATCAAACTGATCATGGATAAGTTAAAATAATATATCGCAATACAATCAAAAAAGGAAACCGTAAGGCCTCCTTTTTTGTATTCAGTTAAAAATTTTATCAGCTTACTCTGCAGCAGGAATACTGTCTGCTTGAGGAACTGAATCTGGCATTGCTTGTTCTGTTGTAACAGCTGTTGAATCTTCGGTTCCTTCGGTTTTGGTTTCGCCTGATTTGCAAGCTGCAAAAGAAATAAGACCTGCAACAGCAAGTAAGAATAAGAATTTTTTCATGTGTTGTTTGTTTTAGGAGGTTAATTTGTAGCAAAAGTATACAATAATAATCCAAATTGATCACGAGAATTTGTTTTTTGTGTCAGCTTTTATCTTTTTTTTGTTAACATATTGGAAGTTAATAACTATTTTCCAGGTAATTCAATTACTTTGACCAAAGTGAGAGTCGATTTGCGTTTGCGGCATGGAATTTGTTTGGAAGGAAAGAACAATTTAAATGTTGTGGTTTTTCTGAAAATTCAACGTAAATTCATTAATTAAATAAGTAACTAACCAAAATTCAAAAAAATGAAAAGATTAAGTTTCCTGTTTGCAATCCTGATCATGGCATCATTACCGTTTTTTACATCTTGCGGAACCGATGAAGAAGTAGCAACACCTCCTACCATTATGCTTAATGCTGGTCCCGGATATACCGCATCGGATGTAACTGTTCCTGTAAATACTGAGCTTAAAGTTGGTGTAATTGCAACAGCCACCAGCGCTAAACT
>CAZBZA010000675.1:0-2197 GCA_964495865.1 uncultured Lentimicrobiaceae bacterium | reverse complement strand
AATTTAAACTCAAATTGTACCTTTGGCCCGAACATACTTCCGATGGCAAAAGTTTATTTCTCGACAGGCAGCAATGAGGGCGACAGGTTAAATTCGCTTGTTGAGGCGGCGAAACTAATTGAAAATCATATTGGTACAATATCCGATTTGTCGCCGGTTGTGGAGTCGGAACCAATGGGCTTTGAAGCTGAAACCAATTTTTATAACCAGGTACTACTTGTCGAAACGAAACTGTCTCCGCAACAAATAATAAAAACCTTGCTTGAAATTGAGTTAAAGTTAGGAAGGGTGAGATCCGGTAAATCCTACAGCAGTCGAAGCATTGATATTGACATCCTGTTTTACGATGAAATTCAGGTAGCAGATGATAACCTTATAATTCCACACCCGCGCCTTCACGAGCGGAATTTTGTGTTACAACCTTTAATGGCAATTGCTCCGGGTTTAATACATCCGGTATTGAAAAAAACGGTATCAGAACTTAGCAGCCAATCGGCGGATTCAAGCGTTATTACTGCAGTTGTAGCGAAAAATGAATTTAAAGAATATATGAACACCATTACAGCGTTGAATAAAGGTTGATGAATATTCCATACAATTACATAGCAATCGAAGGGAACATCGGTGCCGGAAAAACTACCCTGGCAACCCGTTTGTCGAAGGAATTCAATACACGGCTTATCCTTGAGCAGTTCGAGGATAACTCTTTTCTGCCAAAATTTTATGAAGATCAGGCCAGGTATGCTTTTCCGCTGGAACTTTCATTTCTGGCCGACAGGTTTCAGCAGCTTAAAAGCCAGGTTGCGGTTCAGGATATGTTTCACCCGGTGACGATAGCCGATTATTTTATACTAAAATCGTTGATTTTCGCCAAGAAAACACTTAACGGAGAGGAGTTTACACTTTATTCGCGCCTCTTTTCGATTATCGAAAATGTACTGCCAAAACCTGATTTGCTGGTGTATCTTTATCTCGATATCGACAGGTTACAGTCAAATATCAGGTTGCGTGGCCGGGCTTATGAACAAAAAATAGAGGATGACTACCTGCAGAAAATTCAGGAAGGGTATCTCGATTATATCAAGCAACAACAAGGGCTACGCGTATTGCTGATCGACGCCAATCAGCTTGATTTTGTAGCACGTGAGACAGATTACCAAAAACTAACGTCAATTATTATGAAGGAATATCCGGTCGGAATCCATCGTATTTCGCCCTGACGATCTATAAATTGAAGATTAATTTACCCGTTTTAAAATTCCTGCAGGTATAATAATTATTCCGAACTTTACCCGGATAAAATCAAAAAAGTAACGATGAATGTTGCCACAATCATTATCATAATTATTCTTGCCGTATTGTGCGCAGGGGCACTTACACTGTATTTCGGTTTGCACCGGAAATTGACTTTGTTAAAGCAAACTCAGAAAAATTTTACAGAAGAAAATGAACAACTGGTTGATGAACTCGACAGGGTTAAGGAAGAGTTACATCTGATACGGTTAAAGGCAGGAGAGTCGGACAGGCTGAAATCTGCTTTCCTTTGTAATATGTCGCATGAGTTGCGCACTCCCTTGCATGCAATAATGGGTTTTGCCGGATTAATAGCTAATCCTTCGATGCCAGAGGACGATAAAGTTACATATGCCAATATTATTAACCGGAATGTTGATTCGTTACTCGAAATTATAAATGATATTTTTGATATATCCCAGTTCGAATCGGGTGTTACTGGTGTTGAAACAGAACCGGTCAACATTAATGATCTCCTTAATTCGCTGCAGACATGGATAAACCTCGAGAAGTCGAATGTTGGTAAAGAAGAAATTGTAGTGCGGGTGAATAAGGCAAATAAGGACCTTAATTTTTCGATTTCAACTGATGGTTATAAATTGAAAAGAGCCATGAGCCACTTGGTTTATAACGCATTGAAATATTCTGAGGAAGGCTATATCGAAATAGGTTATACCTTCAGTGGAAATAATGTTATCGACTTTTATGTAAAGGATGATGGTATCGGCTTTTCGAATGATAAGCTGGAAACCATGTTTTCGCGCTTCCGGCAGGTTGACGAAACTCCAACACGTCAGTATGGCGGGCTGGGCCTGGGGCTAACTGTGGCTCAGAAATTTGCCACCTTCCTCAATGGCCGCTTATGGGGCGAAAGTGAGCCCGGAAAAGGATCAACGTTTTATAT
>CAZBZA010000674.1:0-2198 GCA_964495865.1 uncultured Lentimicrobiaceae bacterium | reverse complement strand
ATTCCCTCCGCAATATCCGTATCGAAGATTACTACTATGATTTGCCAGCAGATCAGATTGCGCAGTTCCCGCTTATAATGCGTGATACTTCTAAATTATTGTTGCTTAAAAATGATCAGATTTCGCAGGACACCTTTTCAAATATAGCTTTCCACCTCCCGTCTGACAGCCTGCTCATAACCAACGAAACCCGCGTTGTGCATGCCAGGCTTTTGTTCCGGAAACCTGGCGGATCGCAAATCGAAATTTTCTGCCTCGAACCGGTAGAGCCGTCAAGTGATATCCAACTGGCATTTCAGCAAACTCAAAATTGTACATGGAAATGCCTGGTTGGTAATGCCCGCCGCTGGAAATCCGGTTTATTAGAGCTTGAAGGTGAGCTTAAAGGTGAGAAAGTATCGCTTACTGCAAACAAGATTGAAAGGGAGGACGCTACTTTTCTTATACAGTTTAATTGGACTCCTTCATTACTTGCATTTTCACAGGTACTGGAGCATTTTGGAAAAATCCCTTTGCCGCCTTACATCTCCCGCGAAGCATCTGAAAACGATAATACCCGCTACCAGACTGTTTTTGCACGAAACGACGGATCTGTTGCCGCTCCGACAGCCGGCTTGCATTTCACACCTGAAGTATTGTCGGAACTGGAAAAAAAGAACATCAAAACCGATTCAGTAACCTTGCATGTAGGTGCCGGAACATTTAAACCGGTTAGTTCCGAAACTATTGGTGAACATTCCATGCATTACGAGCAAGTTATCGTTCCTCTTAAATTACTGAAGGAACTAATCAGGTATACCGATAAACATATTACATTAGTTGGCACAACCACTGTCCGCACGCTCGAAAGTGTTTACTGGCAAGGCGTAAAATGGCTTCGTCATCCTGCCGGAAATCCGGTTTTACATATCGAACAATGGGACCCTTATCTCAATCTTTCTGAAAATCCAATCCCAACGAAAGAAGCCCTGCAATGTGTTATTGATACACTTGAAAAAGCAGGATTAACGGAACTCACCGGCGAAACCTCACTGATGATTGCTCCCGGTTACACCTATCACATTCCGGATGCTATTATTACTAACTTCCATCAACCCAAAAGCACGCTTCTTCTGTTGGTTGCTGCATTTATCGGGGAACAGTGGAAAGATGCTTACAACTATGCGCTTGCAAATAATTTCCGGTTTCTGAGTTATGGCGATAGCTGCCTGTTCTTCAAACACAATCTGATTTAAAATGGGAATTACCGGAATCATCCTCGCCGGAGGGAAAAGTTCCCGCATGGGCACTGATAAAGGTTTGCAGGAACTTTGTGGGAAACCATTGATCAGTTATGCTATTCAAGTGCTTTCCGGATTATGTGAAACTATTATTATCAGCTCATCTTCTGATGCTTATAAGCCGTTCGGGTACAAATTAGTAGCTGATGAGTTTCCGGGTATCGGCCCGATGGGAGGAATTTATTCAGCTTTAAAACAGAGTAAAACTGAGAAAAATCTGGTGCTTTCGTGCGATCTTCCATTTGTAACAACTGAATTACTTTCGTTTATCCTTCAGAATTCTGATGGATTCGAGGTTTCTGTTCCCTGCGAAGGAAACCGGCATTATGAGCCTCTTTGCGCATTTTACCGGCTCTCAGTTTTAGAAAAGATGACTGAATTTATTCAGAACGGAAATTATAAATTACCTGATTTGTTTGAAGAAATATGTGTTAACAAATTGAATATCAATAACGAGAATTCTTTTTTTTATGAAAATCTCTTTTTGAATATCAATTCGAAACATGAGCTGGCAGTAGCTGAAATACTGATGAAAAGCAGGAAATAATTTTCATTTTAAAAGAAATACTTTAGTAATATTGCCGCATAATTCTCCGAGTCTTCATTTCTAACAATCCGAAAAGATTAATGAAATGCTGACCGATGGGTTGTCCCGGAAACAGGTCAGCCTCCCGAATGCAAACTGAATTGGAAAGGAGAACCATGGTACATTTCGAATTACTTTTTGTGATAGGCCTGATGCTTATCGCATTTTTCTACTCATCGGTAGGTCACGGTGGTGCCAGCGGCTACCTCGCGTTGATGGCACTTTTTGGTTTTGCTCCTGATTCAATCCGATATTATGCTTTAGTTCTGAACCTGGCGGTTTCGGCAATCGCTTTCATATCGTATTTCAGAGCAGGGTTTTTCAGGTGGCGG
>CAZBZA010000673.1:0-2202 GCA_964495865.1 uncultured Lentimicrobiaceae bacterium | reverse complement strand
TCTCCATGGTTTGCGACAGTTTTGCTTTTGCCGAAAGTCGCTATATTAATGCATCTATCGATTATGCAGCTAATTATAATTCGGGAAACAGGATTGTAAAATCAAAAAAACTCCCGGGTAATCAGCTTAGTTTCTTCAAAACGGAAAAGTCAAATGGTATTTTAACTTTTACGGATGGGAAAATTCATGAAATAAAAATTTCTGTTGGTGATTTGGCCGGAAATGAAATTACGCTGCGTTTCTGGGTAAGATCACACAAGCCGGAAGGATTTGTCCAGGTTCCCTCAATTCCGGATGCTGATACAGCTGTTTTTTTTAGGTTTAATAAGAACAATGCCTTCGAAAATAAAGAGTTAAAAGTTGAGTTGCCAACAGGAAGCCTTTATGAAGATTTGATTTTCAGGTACAGATCGGCACCCGGAGGAAAAGGTATGTTTTCGGATATCCATTACCTGCATAGTGCAGAAGTGCCCGTTCACAACCGGATAAAAGTATCGGTTAAAGCATTGGACCTGCCTCAATCATTGCGTCCCAAAGCGTTGCTGGTAAGGATTGACAGAGATGGAAAGCGCAGCCCCGCCGGAGGAAGTTATGAAAAAGGATATGTTACATCAACTGTAAATATATTTGACGGATATGCCATTGTAATTGATACTTTAGCGCCTGTAATTAAGCCATATAGTGGAAATTCAACCAGCCAGGCCAGTTTAAAATTTACTGTTTCCGATAATTTTTCGGGAATAACCAAATACTACGGCGAAGTCAACGGTAAATGGGCTCTTGTAGAATGGGATCCGAAAAACAAGCTAATGATTTATAAATTCGACGAAGTAGCACAACCCGGCAAAAATGAATTTACTTTATACCTCGAAGATGATAAAGGAAACAAATCAAGTTATTCGACTACATTTACGAAGAAGGTGGAGTAGATGTAAGGAGTTAAAAGAGTGAAATCCAGATAACATTTTACACCCTTATTCAGCTATATAATTCACCTCATCCGCCTTCGGCACCTTCTCCTCAAGGAGAAGGACAGTGAACTAAATATTCTTGTGCAAAGGAGCGAAAGGTTTCAGATTGTACTAAACGTATATTTTGTACCTTTAATGTAGGTTATCAGCGTATGTCTGATATTTTAAAAAGTCATTTCAGGGTATATTGAATTTCGCTGCTGAAAAAGAGATTTTCGAGAATGCGAAAAAAAATTATCAGGATCATGCAACTGGCTCAAATCGTGGGGTTTCCAAAATAAGTAAAGATAGGCTCATTTCAACTAAAATTTATAAAAAACTAATCCTTAAATCTTAAAGTCATGACATTTCAACTTCCATCGCTTCCTTATGCGCCCGACGCTCTGGAACCTGTAATCAGCGCACGAACCATCGAATTCCATTACGGAAAGCATCACCAGGCTTATGCCACCAAGCTTAACAGCCTGGTTCCCGGCACCGATTTTGAGAATGCCACTCTCGAAGAAATTATTATGAAAGCCGAAGGCGGAATTTTCAACAATGCTGCCCAGGTTTGGAACCACACATTTTACTGGGAAGGTTTTTCGGCTAACCGCGGTACTGAGCCAACAGGCAAATTGCTCGAAATGATAAACCGCGATTTTGGTTCATTCGATGCCTTTAAAACCAAATTCAATGAGGCAGCTGTAAATCAGTTTGGATCAGGATGGGCATGGCTCGTACTGAATGCAGAAGGCAGCCTGGCGATTGTAACCACCGGAAATGCAGCAAACCCGATGCGCGACGGATTAAAACCCCTGCTTACCTGCGATGTTTGGGAACATGCTTATTACCTCGATTTTCAGAACCGGAGGCCTGATTATGTAAATGCTTTCTGGCAACTGGTTGACTGGGATATTATCGCTAAAAGGTAGAATCCAAATCGATTTTTTTTAGGCTCTACTGCGAATTTAATGGGATTTAACTCTTCAAGAGGCTAGAAGTCCGAAGCCGGAAGACCGAAGTGTCTTTTAAATGATTTTGCTCCTTCGTATGAATACCATGTCAAATAAAGCTAATTGCCATAAAAATTGACATTCATAAGAGTAAATTTGTAATAGGATGTCTTCCGACTTTCGTCTTCTGACTTCTGACAAAATCATTTTTACGCACTAAATTATCAGCAGAACAGTATTCTATCAAAGCCGGCTTATCTGATAGCCGGCTTTTTTTACGCTTTCTATCACTTGTT
>CAZBZA010000672.1:0-2211 GCA_964495865.1 uncultured Lentimicrobiaceae bacterium | reverse complement strand
TATTATTGCCAGCGAAGAAATATGGAAATTTGTAAGCCGTTTTCAATTGCCACAGGTGCATACCGGCACGAAGCTAATATCTGCCCAAAAGCTCAGTGTTTATCCAAACCCTGCAAAGGGCGAAACTGTTACAATTTCATTTGCACCATCAGCTTTTTCTTCACGGTTGGAAATACTTACAACTGATGGCAGAATTGTTCATACACAGATTTTAAATCCCGGTATAACTATGTATTCATTCACCACGAGGGAATTATCCAAAGGGATTTATTTTATAAAAGTATCAGGTAAGGATAAGCTACTTATTGTAAAAATGGTGGTACAATAAAAAGGAAAGAAAAAAGATCTCATCATATCCCAACATCTAAAATATTTATATATTTGTCTCTTGATACTGCTATTCGTAGAAAGTGGTATTAAACATTTTACTATTGAAACAATAGTGTATAGGATCAGGTTGATTGGGGCGATTGGTTATAATGGATTTATTGATTAAAACCGTCAGGATACATGGAAATTATTCTCCAGAGTTCATAATCTTAATTGCCCTTCAGCCATTACAGCAATTGACTAATTATTGCTTGCAACATCACTATTTAAGGAATCATAAATTTAATAATACTTACTTAAATAAATTTATCACTCACTCAACCGGCGCTCAAACCCTTCCACTTATTAACCACTTTTAAAAATTATTACAAATGAAAAAAATTGCATTACTGGCGTTTACGCTATTTTTTATTGCTACTGCCTGCAAAAAAGATGAGAAAGATCCTGATCTTACTCTCGACAAAACTTCTTTTGACCTTACTTACCACGAAACCAACCAGATAAAAGCTAATGTAGCCTGTACCTGGTCATCAGCTGACAGCACAGTTGCCACAGTTACGAACGGACTTGTTGTAGCTGTTAAAATCGGGGAAACCAACATAATTGCTAAAACAGCTTCGGGCCAATTAGCAACATGCAAGGTGAAAGTGTTTCCACGTTTCGAGCTTTATGACGAACCGTTTTTCAAATATGGCGCATCAGCGAGTTATGTTAAATCCAATGAAATGCGTGATCTCGAAATTGAAGAAACCAATACATTGCTTTACCTCGGCGAAAACAACAATATTCTCGGTATGGTTTATGTTTTTGATGATGGAAAACTATTTGCCGCTGACGCCTTACTGAACAGCATAGTTGGTTTTAATTCGGTTAAGGAATTTATTGAAGAGCGGTATTCGTTTGTTGAGAAAGTGGATGGTTATCCGGTATATGTTGACCAGGATGAGAATTATATTTACGTAAATATAGATCCTGATCTAGAACTCAATGTATTATATTTCAGCTACAGTAAAAAGAACAGCAGTCATACATATCTAAAGGATCTTATCAGCCATGTAAAAAAGTCAGTAATCATGCAGAAACATTGATTATCTGGGATTAACGTACTTATATTACCTGTATTTTCACATCCTGATTTATTGCAAAACCGCCCGGCTGTGAGCGCCGCCTGGCGGATTTTGCTTTTATAGATTTCTGTACTACAAACTTTGAACATTTCGTCGAAAATTGATACCACTCTCAGTGAGTGTTGAGAGAAGAGCAATCCATATTTCACATACCTTTGGCCTTCCTAATTTCCATGTCCTATTCCATGAAACCAGCAAACCGGGGTTATCTTTATGCCTTTATCGCAACCATTTGCGGGTCGCTGGTTTACCTGTTCAGCAAAGCTGCCTTAAACGAAGTTAGTCTGCCACAGTTCGGATTCTGGTGGTTTCTCACCGCAATATTCTGGAACAGCCTCATGGCGGTGCATCCCCGTGGCGGATTTTCAATTAAGTCGTTTACACGAAATGATTACCGCACTTTGCTTCTTATCGGGCTGATTGAACTGGTAGCCACTTCGTCATTTTACGCTGCCATTGCGGTTTCACCCAATCCTGCAATTCCCTCTTTTTTACGAAATCTCGAGTATCTGTTTGTAACGGTACTTGGTTTTATATTGCTCAGCGAAAGATTTGGCAAAGTGGCGCTTGCAGGAGCATTTCTTACTTTGTCGGGTGCATTTATCATCAGTTTACGCACATCATCAACCGAAAGTTTTTTTACTGCAGCCGCCGGACTCATGCTGCTTTCCACCTCGTTTTATGCCGTTCGTACCATACTGGCTAAAAAACATATCCGTGATATCAGTCCTGTTGTACTCGCTATAAACCGGGC
>CAZBZA010000671.1:0-2213 GCA_964495865.1 uncultured Lentimicrobiaceae bacterium | reverse complement strand
TTACCATTACGGCGGTATCGGGTTTATCTCCAATATTTTTAACATCAAGCGTTAGAAGCAGATTTTCGCCAAAATCAGGTGTTCCATTGTTATTGCCTGCCGAATAATCATTCAGATCATGATCCTGGTAAGCAACATAAGCCTGACCCATATAAGGACTAAGTAGGAAAGGGGAAACATACGTCATAGGATACCCTAACCGGGTATCAGTCCAACATGGATATACAAAATCATTTTTAATAGTTATACCCAGATAATCGCCCATATATGCAGTTGCCATATTAGGAATCGGTGAAGGAGTGAATGCTACATCACTAACAGCAAAATCGGTAAATGTTTCACCTCCATCGGCTGAAACAGCACACCACGCTTCTACCTGTGTGGCTGACACATTGCGGTCGTCGTACAAAACAATTGCAATTTTGCCTGAAACCGGGTCGCATGCAATCCATGGGAGATAATGCACTTTCCCAAATCCGCCCAAATCCTGATTAACTTTATGTGGAGCTGACCAGCTCAATCCATTATCCGTAGATCTAATTAAATAAACGTCAACATCATTACCAGTATTAATTCCGGGAAAACCAAGATTTGTCCAAACGATGTAAATATTACCACGATTAACTCCATTACTGACATCAACTGCCATTGACGGGAATGAATTTACTCTCATGTTTTTCCCCGTAGCATTAGGTACTGGTACTTCGTTACTGGTGCGTATTCCTTGAATTCCATCTATGACCCGTATTGCAGCATTATAAGTTTGACCGCCGTCCGTTGAACGGGCAAATCCAATTGCAGATTCTCTAAAATTTGCAATACTTGGTCCCCAACTATCATATATAGCCCATGCTGCATAAACCTCCCCATTCGGGCCGGTTTTAAGATTTACTCCCTGGTTATGGCTGCCGGCATTTACAGCTGAACTAATGTTCTTTTTAACTGACCAGGTCATTGCATTATCTGTTGACTTTGAAATGTAAGTATTATTTGATTCCATCCATGCGGCATATAAATTGCCTGTATAAGGACTTGATATTAAATTATCTATCCATAAATGATTTTTATCCGTGCTACCTGCTGAAATTGTTTTAGTGGTCCAGCTTGTACCCTGGTTATCACTATAGGCTATTCCCTGTCCCATTGAACCTGTGATATAATTAACAAACCATCTTCCCTCATTGCTGATCACGACTGATGGGTCACCATTGTTACCTCCGCCGGTTCCCTGGAACTGGCCGTTAAAAGTGGAGGCTGAATCTTCTGAATAAAAGGCGGAAGTGCCATAAAATGAGCCGGTACTGGGTTGAGGAGTTGAGTTGTTCGAGTTCAATAACCAGTTGCTGCTACCCGGAGAAATAAAAATTGAATTTTCACTTTGAGTTGTATTGCTGGTGGTTACTGGAATGTCAGGTGAATTGCCAGCTACGAATCCCGGTGCCATAATTTTTGATGTTCGTTTTTTAGAAGCAGGAGCCGGAAAGTTCGGAGCAACAGGTACCAATCCAGCTTCTGCCATATTTCTCCAGTAACCCATATTGTCAATACGTGTATCAATGACATATTTTGCCGGAAGCATTTCGCGGGTAAATTTTACGGTATCTTTCTTAAATTCATATTGTTTCTTTTGAGCTTGCAGCAAGCCGGAAAACAACAGGCAGAATATGCCCAACGTTAGTAAACGTAACTTCATGCGATTTGTATTTAGTTTGGGAAAATGTTGGTTTTAGTTCATTATAACAGATGCAGTTGTATTTTAGTTGCAAGGTGCGAAGATAAATATTTTGCGATATAGATATGATGAATATGTGTAAGGCTATATTTTATTTTGATGTGCTGGGTAATATTACCTTTAAAGAAAAATTTCTGAATTAACATTGATTTTGTTCTTTTGTCTTGACACAAAAGAACCAACTTAGTGAAACGATCTCATGCGCACCTGTGAAAATAAGCAATACGCGCATAAAAGGTCAAGGCTTATTATAAATTTCACACATCTGTATGCATCACCGAAAGGCTCGCAAAACAAGGCTTGTTAAATTTGTCAGGTTGCCTTACATGGTTGAAGCTGGTGTTTTGCGGTACCCTTATCCTTTTGTTCATTGTCATACGCCTTTCTGGTGAAGCAACAGCTGTTGTGAAATTTCTAATAGGACGGTCCTTTCCAAACAAGATCTGCATTCTGGGAAAAGCCTTGATTGAACGCTATCATT
>CAZBZA010000670.1:0-2222 GCA_964495865.1 uncultured Lentimicrobiaceae bacterium | reverse complement strand
AAAATGTATTGAAACCTGAAAATTTATTAAAGACAGGTTTTACGTTAAGTGATCTCGATTAAAACCAGATTAGTTAATAGTCATAATCTGATTGTTATTGAAGAAATGTTGGTTTTAAAATTTGTTGATTAAAAAGAAATTAAAGAATGAAAAAAGGAAAGGAAATTCGTCCGCATATAGGAATATTTGGCAAACGAAACAGTGGGAAAAGTTCACTTATAAACGCTCTGGCCGGACAGGAAGTAGCAATTGTGTCGGATGTTGCAGGAACCACAACTGATCCGGTTTCGAAAAACATGGAAATTGGCGGATTAGGCGCTGTTGTGCTGATTGATACCGCCGGCATTGATGACGAAGGAATGTTGGGCGAGAAACGTATTGCCCGCAGCCGCGAAGTGATTAAAACCATTGACCTGGCCCTTCTTCTTATCACCGATAATACTGTTGGCGACTTTGAATATGGCCTGATTAGCGAATTCAACAAACTGGATGTCCCGTATTTTGTTGTTCATAATAAATCCGATTTGCATGAAATTTCTGCTCAAACAGTTTCTAAAGTTGAAAAAGAACTTCAAGCTATAGTATTGGAATTCAGTGCTTTGAATAAATCCAGCGTAGAGCCATTGATAAACCAGATGCGCAATTTCCTGCCCGAAACAGCATGGAAACCAGGAACTTTGGTGGGAGATTTGATTTCTTATGGCGATACAGTTCTGCTTATTACTCCTATTGATATTGAAGCTCCCGAAGGGCGCCTGATTCTTCCACAAGTTCAGGTTATCCGCGATGTGCTTGATCACGATGGAGTAGTGGCTATTTGTAAAGAGCGTGAAGTGGATGCCTATTTCAAACGGATGGAACCCAAACCTAAACTGGTAATTACCGACAGCCAGGTTTTTCTGAAAGCGGATGCTTCCATTCCGAAAGAAATACCTCTCACCAGTTTCAGTATTGTACTGGCCAGGCAAAAAGGCGATTTTCAGCAGTATATAAAAGGTACACCCAAAATTGGTGAATTAAAAGATGGCGACCGAATCCTGATCCTGGAATCGTGCAGCCATCATGTTTCGTGCGACGATATTGGACGGGTTAAAATCCCCCGCTGGTTAAGCAATTTTACCGGTAAAAAGCTTGAATATGAAGTGGTTGCAGGCCTGAATCAGATTCCCCGCGATATAAAAGAGTATGCCTTGGTTGTTCAATGCGGAGGTTGTATGATCACCCGCCGCCAGTTGGTTAACAGGCTTAAACCGGCTATCGATGCAGGAATTCCGGTTACCAATTACGGAATGGCAATTGCTTATGTGCATGGGATTTACAACCGGGCAATTAAGCCTTTTATAAATTTGGGTGAAGAGAAAGTGGATTATTTGTAATTGTAATAGTATACAGTATTTAATCTGTTAAATTTTAATCACATTTATAAAAATAGGATAATGAATACTTCAACAATCCGGCAAAAATTGTATGAATACATCAGAGTTGCTGATGATAAGAAAATTAAGGCAATATATACTATTATTGAAAGTGATGTAAACGAATCATATGAATGGTGGAATGATAAGGATCTGGTTGCGGAACTAAATTCTCGTTCTGTCGGTTTAAAGAGTGGGAAAAATAGAGGATTCTCTTGGGAAGAAGTTAAAAAGGAACTATCGAATAGCTAAAAAAAATAAATCGATCAGGGGTTCTTTCGTTCAATTTCCTCCACCTTCCGAGGGTTTTGTCTGCAATCAAATACAGAAACAATTCGGGCAATATTGTTATTGAACCTGTAAATTATTTTGTAATTGTTCACAACAATAAAACGATATTCATATTGTCTCTTGCCCAGTAATGGTTCTTTTACTCCTATCAAAGGATTTGTTTCTAAAATAAAGGATCTTTCGACTAATTCTTTTACGATTTTTGTAGCAACATTCGTGCTTACTCTGAGATTATAGTAGTCAAATATGTCCTGAAGCTGAGCCAGAGATGTGTCAGACCACAAAACCTTTACTTCCATGAGTCAATCTGGTTAAAGAGATTTCGGGCTTCTGTTTCCCTTCCCTTAGTAAAATCATCCTCTGATTTATCAATTATTTCATTGAATTCTTTCAATGTAAGTGGGAGTATATCCTTCTCAAGTTTTCTCTTTCTTTCTGTCTGGAGCAGTTTTTCCAGTTTGCCAACAAGCTCTTCATCAGCAACCCGAAGGAATTCTTGAACGAAATGCAATTTTC
>CAZBZA010000669.1:0-2234 GCA_964495865.1 uncultured Lentimicrobiaceae bacterium | reverse complement strand
CCATCGAGAATCAGTGTTACGTTGCAGCCGTTAACCGTGTTGGAATTGACGGGAAAGGCACCAATCACCAGGGCGATTCAACAGTTATCGATTTCAAAGGAAAACACCTGGTCGAAATTGCGCCCGACAAAGAAGGAATGGAAGCACTAAACCTGGATTATGCTAAACTGGCCGATTTCCGCAAAGGATTTATGGTAGGAATGGATTGGGATAGGTTTGAAATAAGGGTTTAGGTTTTTGGGGTTGGGATTTAGGATTTACGTGTATTACGATTTTGAGCAATTTTAATCTACTGTAAACTGATTGTCTAAAACCAGATACATTTACGTGTATGTAAATTTTGTTTTAATATATTTAAAATATTTACGTCAGCGTTAAACTATATTGTATCTTTGCAGAGGACTTTAATTGATGATACAATGTACAAGAAGTATCTTAAAAATGACCTCATAAAACGGCCTTTATATGTTGAAAGGATGATACCGTTTATTGGAAAGGATGTAATTAAAGTATTAGTAGGTCAGCGTAGGGTTGGTAAAAGTTATTTTTTGTTTCAGTTAATTCAGCATATTGCTGCCGACAACCCTGATTCCAATATCGTATACATAAACAAGGAACTCCCTGATTTCAATCAGATAAAAACGGATTCCGACCTGTTAGAGTTTGTAAAGAAGTTCGAAAAACAGACTAACAATTTTCTTTTCCTTGACGAAGTTCAGGAAATAGAAGATTATCCTTCGGCTTTACGCGCACTGCTTGCTGAAGGATTGTGGGATATCTGGTGTACAGGAAGCAACGCAAGTTTTTTATCGGCTGATATTTCAGGCAGCCTAAGTGGAAGGCATTTAGAATTCGAAATTAATCCCTTGAATTATAATGAGTTTATTGAGTTTCATACTATGGCTCATTCTGCCGAAAGCATACAATTATTTCTCAAATACGGAGGATTGCCCTATTTGCGAAAGTTACCGTTAACTGACGACATTGTATTTGAATATTTAAAAAATATTTATAACACAATTTTATATAAAGATGTAATTGCACGCCACAACATCCGCAATAACCGTTTTGTTGAAGATCTGGTGTTATACCTTGCTGATAATACCGGTTCAATTGTTTCGGCAAAAAAAATAAGTGATTTTTTGAAAAGTCAGAGGATAAATATTGCTCCTGTGCGGGTTATTGAATACCTCGATCATCTGACTAAATCTTACTTTGTTACTAAGGTTAATCGATCTGATTTAAAAGGTAAAAGAATATTTGAGTTTGGCGAAAAGTTTTATTTCAGAGATATTGGATTGCGTAATTCTATTTTAGGATTTAAATCGTCCGATATAAATAAAATTCTCGAAAATGTAGTATTAAACCATTTCAAATCATATGGTTATGATTGTTATACAGGGGATTATGCTGGCCGGGAAATAGATTTTATTTTTGAAAAAAATCAAAATAAATTTTATGTGCAGGTAACTTATCTTTTAGCGAGCGAGGATGTAATACAACGGGAATTTGGAAATTTAAAACTTATAGACGATAATTATCCGAAATTTGTAGTTTCGATGGACGAATTCCAGTTCGACAACGACCAAGGCATTCAGCATATCAGGTTAAGAGATTTTCTTACCCGGAAATTTTAATTTCTGGCCATTTGTAATAAATGTTCATAGCAAAAGGACTTTTAATGGATAAATATTTAATAGTAGGACTAGGAAACGTTGGCGAAGAGTACGCAAATACCCGCCACAATATTGGTTTTATAGTAGCTGATGCATTAGCAAATGAGCTGGGGGCAAAATTCGCTATCGAGCGCCATGCCTATAAAACAGAAGCTAAACTTAAAAATAAACTGCTGATCATTTTAAAGCCAACCACCTTCATGAACCTGAGCGGCAAAGCCGTGAAATACTGGTTGGATAAGGAAAAAATCCCGCTCGAAAACCTGCTGGTTATCACCGATGATGTCGATCTCGACCTGGGAGTATTGCGGCTGCGTACCAAAGGAAGCGGGGGAAGTCACAATGGATTAAACCATATTATCGAAACTCTTCTCATTACGGATTGGGCTAGGCTCCGTTTTGGAATTGGTAAGGATTATGCCCGCGGTTTTCAGGTTGATTATGTATTGGGACAATGGTCGAAAAAGGATGAAAAAATCCTTATACCACGCATCGAAATGGCAGTTTCTATAGTTAAAAGTTTTGTTCTGGCAGGCCCAACCCAGGCGATGTCGGAGT
>CAZBZA010000668.1:0-2237 GCA_964495865.1 uncultured Lentimicrobiaceae bacterium | reverse complement strand
AACTTAACGGAAACGTTGGTTGTATGGTTAATGGCGCAGGCCTTGCCATGGCAACTATGGATATTATTAAGCAATGCGGCGGCGATCCGGCCAATTTCCTTGATGTTGGAGGTACAGCCAACGCCGAACGTGTTGAACGTGCGTTTCGTATTATCCTGAAAGATCCGGCTGTAAAAGCGATACTGGTAAATATTTTCGGCGGCATTGTACGCTGCGACCGCGTTGCACAGGGAATTGTTGACGCTTATAAAAACATTGGTAACATTCCTATTCCTATTATTGTTCGCCTGCAGGGAACCAATGCCGAAGAAGCGAAAGAACTTATTAATAATTCGGGACTGGCTGTTTTTTCAGCTACATCATTGCAGGAAGCTGCTGACCTGGTGAATAAAGTGCTTCAAAACTAACTGGGATGATAAGCGGGATTACAAATCCCGATCTCTTGAGGTGCGGATTGCAAATCCGCACCAGCTTTGTAAATCCGCACCAGCCATACAAATCCGCACCAGCTTTAAAAAATCGCACCAGCAAAAAACGCACCCTGTAACTTACAAGGTGCGTTTTTCAATTCAGGTAAACTTAAAACTATTTAAAAGCCAACTCAATCGGGTGAGTTTTCTCCTCGATTTTACTTAACATAGTATCATCGAAAATAAAATCGGTGAGTTTATTATCAAGATATAACTGGTAAGCGTACATGTCGAAATAGCCGTGGCCGCTCAGGTTGAAAAGGATGGTACGGGGCGAATTTTCCGCTTTGGCTTTTAAGGCCTCGCGAATGGTGGCAGCAATAGCATGAGACGTTTCAGGTGCAGGAAGGATACCTTCGGCCTGGGCAAATTTCAAACCGGCTTCGAAACACTCCAACTGGTCAATGGCCTGGGCTTCAACTATTCCTTCGTTTACCAGGGCACTTACAAGAGGTGCCGCTCCGTGGTAACGTAAACCACCGGCATGAATTCCGGGCGGGATAAAGTCGTGCCCGAGTGTGTGCATGGGTAGAAGAGGAGTCATACCGGCAACATCGCCGAAATCGTACCTGAAAATTCCTTTGGTGAGTTTAGGACATGAGGTGGGTTCGACGGCAATAAACCGGGTTTTCTTTTTCCCATTGAGGTTGTGCCTCACAAACGGGAATGATATGCCAGCAAAATTGGAACCACCTCCGAAACATCCAATAACCACATCGGGATAGTCGCCTGCTTTTTCGAACTGCTTTTCAGCTTCAAGTCCAATAATGGTTTGATGAAGTAAAACATGGTTTAAAACACTGCCAAGCGAATATTTTGTATTGGGATCGCTCACAGCAAGTTCAATAGCTTCGCTGATAGCAATACCCAGACTGCCCGGACTGTCAGGATATTTTGCAAGTATGTTTCGTCCGGCTTGCGTGGTATTACTTGGCGAAGCTTCCACTTTCCCGTTCCATAAATTCATCAGCATTTTGCGGTAAGGCTTTTGTTCGAAACTAACTTTCACCATAAAAACCTGCAAGTCGATGCCAAAGTGGTTGCATGCAAAACTCAGGGCACTTCCCCATTGTCCGGCTCCAGTTTCGGTCGCTATTTTTTTTATACCTTCCATTTTATTGTAATAGGCTTGTGGGATGGCTGTATTTGTTTTGTGCGAACCTGCCGGGCTAACCCCTTCGTATTTATAATAGATTTTTGCTGGTGTTCCCAGCATTTTTTCGAGGTTTACAGCCCTGTATAAAGGTGATGGTCTGAACATTGCATATAAATCGCGGACTTCATCCGGGATACTTATAAACCGCTCGCCCGACATTTCCTGCCGTATCAGTTCATCGGGAAAAAGGGCACCCATCGAAGCGCCATCGAGTGGTTTAAGCGTTCCGGGATGCAGCGGTGGAAGCATTTTCCCGCCAAGGTCAGCTGCAATATTATACCATTTATCAGGCATTTCGGATGGTTGAAGCACGATGTTCCTATTGTTGTTTTTCATAACAAGTAAGTGTTTAAGTAAGAAATGGATTGGATTGAAAACGAAAAGGGCACATCGTAACGATGTGCCCTTTCAAGGAGTAATTTCTATATTTTATTACATACCCGGGATTACGCTACGATGTGCATTAGCCATCGGCGCCACCAATTGTTAGAAGGAGTATGCGAGTAATTGATCATTGTTTGATTTTGTGATGCAAAGATAAATAATTTTTAAGTTCAGTTTGTAAGCATGTTTAAAATTATTGTTTTTAACTTTCAGAAGGGGCGAGGGGG
>CAZBZA010000667.1:0-2241 GCA_964495865.1 uncultured Lentimicrobiaceae bacterium | reverse complement strand
CGCCTTCTTCAACTATATTAAATTGAATCTTTTCATCTGGTTTCAGGATATAACAGGTGTCGAACGGTCCGGGTTTTGCCAGGTTGAAATACATATTTCCGCTTACTTTCATTGGCAACTGCACACTTCTGAAACCAACCATTCCATTATAGTACCTGTTGCTCCAGGCTTTGTGGGTGGCATTTCCAACAAAAATATTATTCAGGACCCTGTAATCGCCCGAAAATATGGTTGATAATCCGGCTACTTCAG
This sequence comes from uncultured Lentimicrobiaceae bacterium, assembly GCA_964495865.1. Lineage (GTDB taxonomy): Bacteria > Bacteroidota > Bacteroidia > Bacteroidales > UBA4417 > UBA4417. The sequence goes on along the minus strand of CAZBZA010000667.1, from coordinate 1,989 downwards.
TGGAGTGCGGAACATGATAGGGTGTAAACCGGTTGGGATCAGGGAAATCACAGATATAGCCTGCAATAAGGTTATGGATTACTGCGCCTCCTTGCGACTGGGTAACAAGGCTGTTTGGAGATAAAAACATATTGTTGTCAACTATGGTCGGACCGTGGTTTACTTCCATAAACAGGTCTTCCATATCGTTTTGGTAAACCAGGTTTTTAGAAACCCTTGTGCCTTGAGCCATCCAGTCGAGCCAAATTCCCCTGCCAACATTCCGGATGCGGTTATTGAGTATGCGCGTGTCAATGGCTGCATGGAATTTAATTCCCGCAATTTCAGCCCCGTTAAATTGCCGTTTAGTCCAGATATCGTGTATGTAATTATGCTCGATAAGACTGAAAGCCGCGCCCATGCTTCCGCACATGCCGGTTTGTTCGCAGTTGTATATTTCGTTGTTACGCACGATATGCGAACCTATGTGTTCCTTGTTCCAATTGTTGCGCAAAGTGCGGAAAACCACTTCTATGTAATGAAGCGATCCATCGAGGCTCTGGTCATTGGTCCATACATTATGCCCGGTAGTTCTGTCTTTTCCAAGGGTTATACCGTTGCATTTCGAATCGTGTATTTTGCAATTCTGAATGATCCAGCCTTTGTTCCAGTGTGTTGAAACCATTCCGATCTGTTCGGCAGTAGGGGCGGCCCATTGCGTGGCGGCCTGGCATATTTCGAAACCATCGATGGTTATGTAATTAATCTGTGGTTGCGATGGATAGAAACAGGTAAAACGTGTTGTAATTTCCACCAGTTCCTTATTCGGGTTCAGGTTGTGGAAGTTGGCAAATATGGTTGTGATTTCCTTATCTGTTGTGCAATACCAGGTATACGTAGAGCCAATAGAGTCCTGAATTCCGGTCATGCCAACCGGATTTATTACCTTTTCCAGAGTTTCCTTCTCGTACAATGATTTTCCGTTAATAAATACTTCGCCTGTATGATGAATGCGGTTGTAATTCGTGAACCAGTCGCCGTTTAGTGAATCCCTGTAAGGATTGTAGGAACCAAAAAAGCTTTCGGGCAATTCAACTTTCCAGACTCCTTTTTCCACATTTTTCCATCCTGTAGCAATTTCGGAACCTTTGATAATAACTTTTTCACCAGCTGCTGCCTGGTACACGATTCTTTCTGCATCGCTCTTTCCCCCGTTTTTTGGATTAATCCATTCGCGGTAAGTTCCTGCATGAACGGTAATAATATCACCCGGCAAAGCAAGTTGAGCTGCATAATTAATAGTGCGGAATGGCTTTGAAACAGTTCCGTCGTTTTTATCGTTACCGTTAACCGAAACATGGTATTCACCAGCAAATGCCAGGGATGTTGCTAAAGCAATGATTACAGGCAAAGTAAGTTTTAACAAAATCATATTATCTGATTTATTTAGCGAAAAATTGAAATAAAGTTCCTGAACAGGCTAAATCATCTTACTGAGACGACAACTAATGAATTTTTCTATTTCACGACTTTTACAACAACTGCTTCTTTTTTTGCCAGTTCTGCTCTGAGTTTTTTAGGGATAGTGACTACTATTCCACCATCTACAGGTTTACTGCTTAATTTTAAATTTGAATCCAGAAGACTTATTTTCAACTTACCTGTAAGTTTTGTTGTGATTTTGATTTCAGCAGGCAGTTCCTGTTCGTCTTTTGCCGGCATGTAAATGGCATAAACCGCATTATCTCCTTTTGCCGTATAGGCCACTTTACCCTCGAGGAAAGGTTCAACCGGATAGGTTTCATAAATGGCTTCACCGTTGATTTGCAGCCATTTGCCAAGCAGTTCAAGGTTTTCATATACTCTAGGCTCGAAATCACCTTTTCCGTTTGGGCCAACACCAAGGAGCAGGTTACCTCCTTTTGCAACAATATTTACCAGAAGTTGCACCAATTCTTTTGATGATTTATAATTGTCGTTTTTAACCCATCCCCAGGCGCCACCCATGGT
>CAZBZA010000666.1:0-2245 GCA_964495865.1 uncultured Lentimicrobiaceae bacterium | reverse complement strand
TAAACTGGTCTTCCAAAATCCTCCCAATAACTACCTGACTTAACCCATTCCGAAGAAGGAGGAATCTCTTCAGAGTTTTGCCCAATTCCATTAGAATCCTCATTGCGTTTATAATGACGGTCTGTCCCATAGTGATGATGCGACGTTGCGAATAACAATCATTCCTGCGAAGGAGGAATTTCATGCTGTTAAAAGTGTAATTATTTGCATTTATATACCGATAAAAGTGTCGTTCAATTACACATATATCAGGAAAAAAATGTATTTTTGTACTTATTCATCATGAAACGACACGAATATGTACCGGGAACAAATTGAAAATTTAAAGAAATGGAAGGAAGATAAATTCCGTAAACCATTGATCGTAAGGGGTGCGCGCCAAGTTGGAAAAACATGGCTGTTACAGGAATTTGGCCGTACTTGCTATGCTAAATTCATTTATGTGAATTTTGAAGAAACCCCGGCTTTGCAAACTATTTTTATCAACGACTTTAATATTGAACGGATAATTACTGTGCTCCAGATACACGCTCAAACGACAATAACAGCGGATGATACGCTGATTGTTTTTGACGAAATCCAGTCAGCGGAACGCGGGATTACTTCACTGAAATATTTCTGTGAAAATGCTCCGCTGTACCATGTGATTGCAGCAGGTTCGTTGCTGGGAATGGGACTGCATAGCCAGGTTTCATTCCCGGTGGGAAAGGTTGATTTTCTGGATATGCGCCCCCTTTCGTTCACTGAATTTCTGTTGTCACAAAATGAAAAGGACCTGGTTGAAACATTAAAAGCCAAAGATTGGAGTGTTGTTTCAATCTTCAGAGAGAAACTTAAAGAATACCTGCGTTACTATTTTTATGTTGGAGGAATGCCTGAAGTTGTGGATGCCTTTGCTCAAACCCGCGATTGGCAGATAGTTCGTCGTATCCAAAACAGAATATTGAACTCCTATGAGGGCGATTTTTCAAAACATGCACCCATTGAGATCGTTCCCCGGATCAGGATGGTCTGGCAAAGCATTCCCTCGCAATTAGCTAAAGAGAATAAAAAATTTGTATATGGCGTACTCAAAGAAGGCGCACGTGCTAAGGACTTTGAGTTAGCGATTCAATGGCTGACAGATTGTGGCTTATTGCTCAAAAGCTACCGGGTATCGAAACCAGGAATTCCTCTGCCTGCTTACCAGGACATTTCCGCATTTAAATTATTTCTGCACGATGTGGGTTTGCTGGGCGCCATGGCGGGACTAAATGTACGAACGATCATTGAAGGTGATGAAATATTTACAGAGTTTAAAGGAGCACTCACCGAACAGTATGTGATGCAGCAACTGCGTCTGGATAGCGATCGTTATATTGGTTATTGGACAAATGACCGAAGCACCATGGAAGTTGATTTCGTAATACAGGAGGCTGGAGAAGTTATTCCCATTGAGGTGAAATCAAGTGAAAACCTCAAGGCTAAAAGCTTCAAATTGTTTTGTGAAAAGTTTAAACCTTCAAAAGCCATCCGTACATCATTATCAGCTTATAAAGAAGAATCGTGGATGGTAAACATACCATTGTTTGCTATTGAAAATAAGATATAAGGAGTGCTGATGTTGAGACCTTCCGTTACGGAGCCACCAGTAATGATTTCTCACCTCGTTCAAAATACCGGTCTGTTTTCACAGTAAGGATGGAACATTGCATGATGGTAAACGGCATTCTGACGAGCAAGGAGTCTTTATAATGGCCATCTCCCCCCTTTTGCATTTTGGCTAATTCTTTCCTCAGGTTGTTGAAGTAAGGGTTTATAAGGGATATTTGAAAGCACTTTCTCAGAATGGTCAGGTAATTGTCTACTGTTTCATTCTTTATCTGCAGTGAAGAAGACAGTTCATTCACGTTTATTAGGTTTCCGGTTTGTGAAGCCAACAATTGAAAGAGTTTATAGAAGGCAGTTTCATTTTGAACTCCCAATAGAAAAACGGATAATTCCCCCTATGCACCAGTAAAATTATCGGACAATTTGCCTCATGCGCAGGTAAAAAGATCATCCAAGTCAAGCAGCGCATGAGAGAAAATATTCTTTTTATTCCTACCTAATTTTAGCCGTCAATGGAAGTGTGCAAAGGTACAACACCATCCTGATCCTACTCATTACCGGTGTAGCCAACCCAATGGATTTTTGCTGGAACACACCCAAAGGCAACAGCAAGATGCCGCAACTGACCATCGCAAATGCAGGCCCGGATGATACT
>CAZBZA010000665.1:0-2246 GCA_964495865.1 uncultured Lentimicrobiaceae bacterium | reverse complement strand
ACTGCCGGTGTCGGAAAATATTGTGCCATTAGTGAGATAGCTATAGAAGTCGAAATATCAGCAATATCATTCAGGGCTTTCACACTGTTTTCAATAAATCCGGGAAGTACCAGGTGACGGATGATCAATCCTTTTTCAATATACCCGTTTTCGTGCATAACCAGCGTGGAGCCTTTCTGACGGTACATTTCCTTTATAGCTGCAAATGCAGTTTGTTGATAATCATTTACTTTCGAAAATTTTCGTGCCAGATCATTATCAGCATATTTATAATCGGGTAAGTACACATCAATATACGGCTCCAGGTCACGAATCTCTTCAACCTTATCATAACCATTTGTATTATAAACAAATACAGGATTTCGGTTTTGCAGGCGCAACGCTTCAATAATTACTTTTACATGCGGTATAAAATGCGATGGCGAAACAAATCCCACTGAATGGCATCCCTGATCCAGAATGTTAATTATGGAATCAACAATATTTTCAATTTGTACCAGGGCGGGATTCGGTTTGCTCGTATTGCAGCTTATCTGATAATTCTGACAATAAACACAGGAAAGGTTGCATTCGCTGAAAAACACATTACAGATGCCATTCGGCCCGCTTATTGCAGGCTCCTCACCTTTATGCAAACAAATTGAACTGATAGTGAATGCTGAACTGCTTCTGCATACACCAGTTTCGCCATGCAAGCGGTCGGCTTTGCAATTGCGAGGGCAGATGGTACACGAAACCAAAGGTTTAAAAAGAGTTTCTATACGATGAATTGGCAATATAATTTTCACTTCACAGGATTGATCCGGCAAAGGTAATTGAATTAATAACTTACCGCTTTACTCGTCCAGTGTGTTATAATATGCAACAAGTTTTTTAAGATCGTCGGGAGTTTTTACTTTGTTTCCGGTAATCCGCAGATATTCATTAATCTCATCCTTGTGGTCATCCAGAACCGAAAGTGCGCTCTTACGGTTGCACATTATTTTATAAGAAGCTTTGCCAGGCTTGCTGATAAAATAGCATTCGTCGATAAAATATTTAGTATCGTCCTGGTTATCCGGATTTTTCGCATCAGGCATTTCGAAAGTTACCAGCCTTTTCAGCAATAACCTGTTTATACCGGGTTCAATTAGTTCGAAATACCCATATCTGATTACATTATCACATTGATAGGCCTCGTAAATAAATGTACGATTATCAAAAGTGAGCGTACTCAACTCCTGGGGAGAAGCAAAAGCCAGTGTATCTTTACCTGCAATAAATTGCATCTGGTCAACAAGTATGTTGTATCGCAGGCGATAACTGTCAATTTTCCCTCCATCATGAAGAACAATTGTTCCTGTTGGCCAATTTTCACCTAGGTAGATTTTGCCTTCCACACCCTTAAGGTCAAGCCGGTCTTCAGGCAATCCACCACCTGACGGGGGCGACTGCTCTGATCTGTTAGTTGCTATCTCCTTGCTTTGCAAAGTAGTCCTGGGATCGGCTTTTACACCAGTGCCCTGGGCAAATGTTTTTATGCTAAAAGCAAACATAAAAACAAAAAGCATAAAAAGTTTTGTAGTTTTCATGGCTATTGGTTTTTGGGCTCTCTAAATATACGATTTTTTTCGATGTGTTTTGCGTTTTTGTCGAAAAATCTTTCAAACAGAAATGTATTCTACTGACTTTTATCACCTTACACATTCAGATAAATAGGTTAACAAGCTGGAATAATGCCAACTAAACCCAATGTCCTGGTTTTTATAGATAAAGCGACAAAAGCAGAAGAATCAGATGTAAAAATTTACAGATTCAGCAAAAGAATTTTACTTTTGCCATAAGCTGAATCAGTAATAACGTTCAGGCTTTACATTGATTGGAATTAAAGAGCCAATTTTTATTATTTCAGCTCAAATACAAACACAACATCCTGATGAAATACGTTTCAACACTCCTGCTTTCAGCACTATTCTGTGTAAATTCATATGCAACTTCTGTAACTGTTTCCGGAAATGTATCAGGTTCATGGACAGCCGATACCGTTATAGTAGAAGCAAACCTTATTGTTCCACAAGGCGAGACACTGGTTATTTCGCCTGGAACATTTATTCAGTTTCAATCTTATTATCGTGTTGATGTTCATGGAAGTATAAAAGCAATTGGCTTACCCGGCGATACAATACAATTTACAATACGCGATACTTCCAATTTCATGGCTCAAACCCAGGGCCGCGGAGGTTGGTCGGGTATCCGCTTCAGGCATG
>CAZBZA010000664.1:0-2252 GCA_964495865.1 uncultured Lentimicrobiaceae bacterium | reverse complement strand
AGATCCTGAACCGTTTCACCATTTACTTCGTAACCGGTACAAATATTAATTGTATCAAAATCGTTCATCACATCCGATTTCATCATCACAAGATCAGTAACGCCATTGAGCATTATTGCATAGCGAAGGGCAGGCAGATCGAGCCAGCCGCAGCGGCGCGGACGGCCGGTTGTTGAGCCAAACTCTTTGCCATGATCGCGGAGGCTTTCGCCGGTTGCATCGTTTAACTCGGTAGGAAATGGCCCACTGCCAACGCGCGTGCAATATGCTTTAAAAACCCCGAAAACTTTGCCAATTGCTGATGGCGGCACACCAAGCCCGGAACAAACTCCTGCAGTAATGGTATTGCTTGAAGTAACATACGGATACGATCCGAAATCGACATCCAGCAAACTTCCCTGGGCGCCTTCGGCTAAAATGGTTTTACCTTCGGCTAAAGCTTTGTTAATGTATAATTCGCTGTCAATCAATGGAAATGTGCGGAGTTCTTCAACAGCTGAAAACCAGTTTTTTTCATACTCATCGAAAGATGTTTTATCAATCAACTGAGTTTTATAGTCAAAATTATAGGATTCCAGTATTTTTATGTGCCTTTGCTTCAGTGCGTTGTATTTATCAGCAAAATCGGCGGCAAGTATATCGCCGAAACGCAATCCGTAGCGGGCTGTTTTATCCGTGTAACAGGGACCAATTCCTTTTAAAGTAGATCCAATTTTCCCTGCTCCCATAGCTGTTTCGTATGCAGCATCAAGCATGCGATGAGTAGGTAAAATGAGATGGGCACGTTTCGAGATGCGGAGGTTAATACGCGGGTCTACACCTTTCAGCACAAGTTTTGCCAGCTCCTGCGATAAAATATAAGGATCAGCTATAACTCCGTTACCAATAATATTGATTTTTTCGGGATGAAATATCCCTGAAGGGATGGTATGCAAAACATGCTTGTCGCCTTCTATCTGCAGAGTGTGCCCCGCGTTGGGCCCTCCCTGAAAACGTGCTATAATATCGTATTGCGGAGTAAGAACATCCACAATTTTACCTTTTCCTTCGTCGCCCCATTGCAGGCCTAACAGTACATCTATCTTCATTTAAACACAAAATTAAGCAACCCTTTGGAGGTTGCTGTTCATAGTGTTGCAAAGATAAAATTATTTAATGACAGTGCCTGAAAAAAAGCAGGTCAATTGAGACGAAACCTGATTAATTTACAGCTTCGGACTTTATGCGCGTACCGTAAAGTGTTAGTGCATGATGGGTAACTTTAAGCCCGAGTGTTTTCTCAACCGAAGTGATTATATCATGTAAACGGGGATCGCAAAATTCAAGAACGTCGCCATTTTCAATATCTATAAAATGGTCGTGCTGCTTGAACTTGAAGGATTTCTCGAATTGTGCACAGTTATTACCGAACTGATGTTTGGTTACCAGGTTGCAGCTCAGCAGCAACTCTATTGTATTATACAAAGTTGCACGGCTTACACGGTACTTATTATTTTTCATCTGGATATAAAGTGTCTCTATATCAAAATGGCCATCGGTCGAATAAATTTCCTTGAGAATGGTAAAGCGTTCGGGTGTTTTACGATGACCCTGCTTCTCAAGATATTCAGTAAACAGTTTCTTAACCGTTTCGTAAGTAAGTTTCTTTGAATCAGATATCATGCTTTTTAATTTGTGGTAAAAATATGAAAATTTCCTATCACTATTTAGAATAAATAAAAATAGATTAAAATTAATTATGATATTTCAATTGCAGGATATTCACAATCGTAATTGTTGCAGTGCAAAATATTTACCAGGATGTAAAACACCTAAAAAGTTTTTATTTCACACAGGATAAAGAAATATTTCGGAAACGTCTTTGTTTACTTATATTCAGCGGACTATGCAGGTTAAACCCGGATACAGATCTACGTTTTCATAAACCGGAGCATACGTGAGGCGGCAGATACTCCTTCAATTTGTTTTATCCTTTCGACCGTCCGGTTTATATCGAGTGTGTCGTGAATGAAGAAGCTGATATAGGCTTCGTATAATTCGCCGGCAGTATCTATATGAAACGAACGGATGTTAAAATGCATTTCTGCGCTTATAACCCCGATAATATCCGAAATCATGCTTTTCCGGTCGAAGCCGCTTATTTTAATTCCGCCAAGGAAAACATTCATCTGTTTATTGCTCCAGATGGCATGAATAACCCTGTTGGCTGAGCGTGCCATAAGTTCGATTGCATCGTTGCAATTGGTGCGGTG
>CAZBZA010000663.1:0-2256 GCA_964495865.1 uncultured Lentimicrobiaceae bacterium | reverse complement strand
AGTATATTTACTTCAATTGGCAATATAGCCAGCACATCAAAATAATATCATGCCTTTGTTTCGATTATGCTGTTAAGCCTCACCGGAAATCATTATTTTTGCACCCCCGATGCCAAGGTTGATAATACGTAATTTCTTTTCTCTGCCTTGATATATGCATCCTCACAATTATCTCAGGATGTGTATTTCGCTAACATTTTCGGTCACACCGGTCGACCTCTCAATGGAGTCGGACAGTAATTATATTTATATAGATGCAGGTAGAAATTAATAAAAGAAGAACATTCGGAATCATCAGCCACCCGGATGCAGGAAAAACCACACTTACCGAAAAGTTGCTGTTGTTTGGCGGTGCTATTCAAACAGCCGGTGCTGTTAAAAGCAACAAAATTGTTAAAACGGCTACTTCCGATTTCATGGAAATTGAGAAGCAGCGCGGTATTTCTGTTGCTACTTCCGTGATGGGTTTTGAATACCAGGGGTATAAAGTCAATATTCTGGATACGCCCGGTCATAAAGATTTTGCTGAAGATACATACCGGACTTTAACCGCGGTTGATAGTGTTATCCTCGTAATCGATTGCGTAAAAGGTGTGGAGGAACAAACGCGCAAACTCATGGATGTTTGCAGGATGCGCCATACTCCTGTAATTATTTTTATCAATAAGATGGATAGGGAAGGGCAGGATCCTTACAGTTTGCTCGAAAATGTGGAGCAGGAACTGAGCATTCATACCCGACCGCTTACCTGGCCGATTGGAATTGGTGCCGATTTTAAAGGCGTTTACAATATGTTCGAGAAACAGCTTCAGCTTTTCTTGCCTAACCGCACAAAAATATCAGACGATGTTATTGCGATTGAAGACCTGAATTCATCGGAACTGGATACCCGTATTGGCAAGGGTGCCGCCCAGAAACTCAGGGATGATGTTGAACTGATTGAAGGGATTTATGAGCCTTTTAACAAAGATTTATACAGCGAAGGTTACCTGGCTCCGGTTTTTTTCGGCAGCGCCATCAATAACTTTGGTGTAAAGGAATTGCTTGATACTTTCGTACGAATTGCACCTTCGCCACTTCCGCGAATTACCGGTAAAAGGGAAATACAACCTTCCGAAAATGCGTTTACAGGATTTATTTTCAAGATACACGCCAATCTCGATCCTAACCACCGCGACAGGATAGCCTTTTGCAGGATAGTTTCGGGGAAGTTCGAACGTAATAAATTTTATTTCCATACCCGCCTCGAAAAGAAATTGCGTTTTTCGAGTCCGGTAGGATTTATGGCTAATGAAAAAAGTGTAGTCGAAGATGCTTATCCGGGTGATGTGGTAGGACTTTACGACACAGGAAGTTTTAAAATAGGGGATACACTTTCCGAAGGGGAATCGCTATTCTTCAAAGGAATTCCAAGTTTTTCGCCCGAGATTTTCAAGGAACTTGTTAATAACGCACCTTTAAAAGCCAAGCAGCTCGAAAAAGGAATCCGCCAGCTTACTGACGAAGGTGTAGCGCAACTGTTTGTCCGCCAGCCTGGAAACACAAAAATTATTGGTACAGTAGGGGAGTTGCAGTTCGAAGTAATTCAATTCAGGTTGCTGAACGAATATGGCGCTTCATGCTCCTTCCATTCACTCAATTATTTTAAAGCCTTTTGGTTTACCTCGGCCGACAAAGCACAACTTGCAAAATTTATAGCGAAACGACATCACAATATTACGTACGATAAGGATGAACGCCCGGTTTATATGGCTGAAAATGAATGGCAATTAAAGGTTGCTAAGCAGGATTATCCGCAGCTCGAATTTCATCATACTTCGGAATTTAAAACGGAGCAGTAATGCTTAGTGAAACAATCAAATTAACTTCCCCATTTGTAACAAAGTCAGAAAATCCTTTCAATATTTAGCATGGTGACCATCGAGGATTGTGCGCATAGAGTTTAATCAGTGCCTGATCCTCACTCCTGACTTCGACACTTGGGTGGCGCAGACAGATTCAACGCATTGAGAATCGCATAAACGCTATAAAAATTATTTTTTACGTCCGAATATTCAATTCTCATGAACTTAACTGTGTATAGGGTGGCGCATTGTCGAAGTCAGGAATATTTAGCATGGTGACCATCGAGGATTGTGCGCATAGAGTTTAATCAGTGCCTGATCCTCACTGATAGTCCGTAGGACTTCAATATCAATAAAAGAAAAGAAAAGAAAATCAGGAAGAAAAGGATTGCCCGTAGGGCATTAACTGAAA
>CAZBZA010000662.1:0-2257 GCA_964495865.1 uncultured Lentimicrobiaceae bacterium | reverse complement strand
ATGAAAAAGATATTTGCTTATTTCCTGATGGTGATGGTTTTTCCTCTGGCTTCGATAGCCCAGCAGGAAAGCATCCATAAATTTGCAGCACTTCCTTATGCCTACGATGCACTGGAGCCATACATTGATAAAATGACCATGGAAATTCATTACGACAGGCATCACCGGGCATATTATAAAAATTTCATGACGGCTATTCAAAGCTCTGAACTGGAAAAGACCCAGATGGAAGCAATTTTCGCCAACATCAGCTCGCAGACTGTAGTTATTCGCAACAATGGTGGCGGCTACTGGAACCACGAATTTTTCTGGAACTGTATGAAACCAAATGGTGGCGGTGAACCCTCAGGTAAACTTTCAAAAGCCATTAATGAATCTTTCGGATCGTTCGAAGATTTCAAGAAACAGTTTGCCGATGCCGGTGCCAAACGATTCGGTTCAGGATGGGCCTGGCTTGTAGCAGGAAGTGATGGTAAACTATTTATTACCTCCACTGCTAATCAGGATAATCCGCTTATGAATACTGAAGAAAAACGAGGTATGCCGATTTTAGCCCTGGATGTATGGGAACATGCATATTACCTGAAATATCAGAATAAACGGGGCGATTATATCTCTTCGTTCTGGAGCGTTGTTAATTGGGAATTTGCTGAGGATCAATATAATAAAGCGATAAAGAAAAAATAAATTTGTTTGTTTAGGTTAGATTTTAAAAAGCCCGGCAGTTCTAAAACTTGCCGGGCTTTTGTTTTATTTTGTAAAAACTTTCAAAAAAACTATTCGAACGAAAGAATAGCGGATTTAATTATTTCGAGTGCTTCGCGAAGTTGTGTTTCGGTAATTACCAAAGGTGGTGCAAACCGGATGATATTGCCGTGAGTAGGTTTGGCAAGCAGTCCCATATCTTTCATTTTCACGCAGATATCCCACGCTTCGACACCATTTTTAGGCCTGACCACAACAGCGTTGAGCAAACCTTTACCACGAACCAGTTCTATCATTTCGCTTTTTACGTTCGATAATTCTTCGCGGAAAATTTTACCAAGGTATTCGGCTTTGTCGGCAAGGTTTTCGTCTTTTACAACTTCCAGTGCTGCAATTGCAACGCGGGCAGCAAGCGGGTTTCCCCCAAAAGTTGAACCATGTTCGCCTGGTTTGATGGTAAGCATAATTTCGTCGCTGGCTAAAACTGCCGAAACAGGCATAGCTCCTCCCGAAAGGGCTTTCCCGAGGATAAGAATATCAGGATGAACATTTTCGTGATCACAAGCAAGGAGTTTGCCAGTACGTGCAATTCCAGTCTGTACTTCGTCGGCGATAAAAAGAACATTGTTCTTTTTGCACATATCAAAAGCTTTTGAAAGATATCCGGCATCAGGAACAAATACTCCGGCTTCACCCTGTATCGGTTCAACAAGGAATCCGGCAACATCAGGATCCTGCAATGCTTTTTCAAGTGCAGGCAAATCGTTGTAAGGAATTGTAATAAAACCAGGCGTGAACGGACCAAATCCGCTGTATGAATCCGGATCTGTTGACATGGAAATGATAGTGATCGTACGTCCGTGGAAGTTGTTTTCGCAAACGATGATTTTTGCATTTCCATCTTTAATGCCTTTCACTTTATAAGCCCATTTGCGGCAAAGTTTCAGTGCAGTTTCGTCGGCTTCAGCACCCGAATTCATTGGCAGAACCTTATCATAACCAAAATATTCGGTTATATATTTTTCGTAAATGCCGAGCATATTGTTATAAAAAGCTCTCGATGTCAGGGTAAGAGTCTGAGCCTGGTCAACCATAGCTGCCACAATTTTCGGATGGCAATGTCCCTGGTTTACAGCCGAATAAGCCGAGAGAAAATCGAAGTATTGTTTGCCTTCAACATCCCAGACCAGAGCACCTTCGCCTTTGGCTAATACCACAGGCAACGGGTGGTAATTGTGCGCACCATACTTGTCTTCCAGCTCGATAGCTTTGGCTGATGTTAAATCTTTAAGGATCTCGTTAAGCATAAAAATTATTGATTTAATGTTAGTTAAAGTAAAATATAGCGCAAAGGTAATTATTAAAGATCAACTAACAAGGGTGGAGAAAAATTCTATTGAAGGATGGATTTAGACTAAGTTTAGTTAAGTGAAGGGTGGAAAGTGAAGAGTGAAAAGTGAAAAGTGAATAATGAAGGGTGCAAATCAATTCAAAATACCAAATACCAAAACTCAAATACCAAATACCAAATCCAACCCCAAATCACAAATCA
>CAZBZA010000661.1:0-2258 GCA_964495865.1 uncultured Lentimicrobiaceae bacterium | reverse complement strand
AGTGAATAGTATTTAAATAACACACTAAAAGAACTTAAGCATCAATGAATTACGGACATTTTTCAAAAGACGGTAAAGAGTACATCATTACCAATCCGAAAACACCAAGTCCCTGGATAAATTACATCTATAACGGGCGGTATTTTTCGACAATTTCGAATAATGGCGGCGGAATCAGTTATTACAAAAGTCCTTTGCATGGACGAATTACGCGCTATCGCATTAATGAAGTTCCTCCTGACCGGCCCGGGAAATACATTTATATAAAAGATCAGGAAACCGGCGAAATATGGAGTCTAACATGGCAGCCTGTTGGTAAAAATCCTGAATCATATAAAGTTGCTCATGGTTTTGGATACACACGGGCCGAAGCATCGGTAAACGGAATTGATTCGTCAGTGCTCTTCTTTGTTCCTCAGGATGACGACCAGGAGATATGGAAAGCTTTATTGACAAACACTAGCGGCAAAACACGGAAATTATCGGTTTATGGGTATGTGGAACTTGCTTTGGGACATGCCCTTGTTGACCTGATCAACCAATGTGATGACCAGCATTTTAACCGCGCTCATTTCGAAGAAAGCCATAATGCATTGTTTTCGACCAAAACATATTGGGTAACCCAAACCAAAGGCACACAACAGCAGGAAAACAAGGAATGGGATCAATGGACATTTTTTACCGTAAACAAACCGGTAAAAGCATTTGAAACAGTACGCGAAAGGTTTCTGGGTTTGTACCGCAACGAAAATAATCCCGAAAGCATTGAAAAAGAATCACTTTCGTGCCAGGAAACTGATTTCGGAAACGTGGTGAGTGCTCTTCAGGTTGATATCGAATTGCAGCCTGGAGAAAGTTCTGATCTCATTTTTTCTCTCGGAGTGATTGAGAAAACCAGGTTTGATGAATTGAAAGAATCACGGGTAGCAAAATACAAAGACATAACGGTAGTTGATGGTGCATTTAACGAATTGAAAAAGCATTGGGACGATTATTTCGCCTTCACAACCACAAATACTCCTGATGAAGATGTAAATATTTTCATGCGCTACTGGTTGCCCTACCAGGCAAAAGTAGCTTTTGATGTAGGGCGTGTGATCAGTTTTTATTATTGGGGAATCGGCCGTGGATTTGGTTTCCGCGATACAGCCCAGGATACCATTGCTGTTACGATTTCGAATTCCGAAAAAGCTAAGGAACGTATTCAATTGCTTTCGAGGCAGATGCGTATTGATGGCAAGGTTTATCATCATTTTCATGGCGACGGGCAAGGTGAATTTACTTATCACTGCGACGATCCTTTGTGGTTTATGCTTGCCGTTACCGAATACCTGAAAGAAACCGGCGATTTCGGACTGCTGGAAGATGTGCAGCCATTTATTGACGAAGGAAAAACAGGAACCATACTGGAACACATGCTTGCCGTGGTTTCGTATGCAAAAAATAACCTTGGAAAACACGGATTACCAATTTTTGGCCGTGGCGACTGGAATGATACTCTGGATTATATAGGTGGTGATGACGGAGGCGAAAGTGTTTGGGGCGGTATGTTTTATGCTGCTATGCTCAATTTATTTGCAGAATTATTGCAACAATTGGGTAAAAACGCCGAATTGAAAGAAGTTGCTGCTGTACGCGATTCATTGTACAAAGCAGTGGATGAAAATTGCTGGGATGGAGAATGGTACATCAGGGCTTTTGGAGAGAATAACCGCAGAGTTGGCTCGAAAGACAATAAGTACGGTAAGATTTTCCTGAATACACAAATATGGCCTGTAATTGCCGGATTCCCTGATAAAGAGCGGATAGTAACAGCGATGGACAGTGTGAGCAAATACCTCGATTCGCCCGAAGGTCCAAAAAAATGTACGCCGGCATGGCGCGAAATTGATCCGAAGATCGGGTTGGTAACCCGATGTGTTTGGGGTAAAAAAGAAAATGGAGCCGTATTCTGTCATCCTACAACATGGGTTATTCAGGCTGAAACTATGCTCGGTCGCAGCAATAAAGCGTTTGACTATTTCAAAAAAATGCTTCCAAACCGTATCGACAGTGATATTTTTGTAGCCGAACCTTATGTTTATTCGCAATACATAACCAGCAACGAACACTCAGCACCGGGAAGAGCAAGCCACTCTTGGCAAACAGGCTCGGCAGCCTGGATGTATCGTGTAAGCTATGATTATATGCTTGGAATCCGATCCACTTACAACGGGCTTATGATTGATCCGGCAATTCCATCGCACTGGAAGAAATTC
>CAZBZA010000660.1:0-2261 GCA_964495865.1 uncultured Lentimicrobiaceae bacterium | reverse complement strand
GTCGCCAAGTATGTTAAGTACATTATAATACACAACCATCTGGCGTTCCGAGCGGCCTGAGAAATTCTTCGGTACTTTTACCTGAAGCTGATCTTCACGGAAGTTTTTCACTTCATCTTTTCTGAGTAAGATATACCTGTCAGGTATCTGGGTTGATCCCAGATCAAAGAACACGTAATTACGTACAGGGAATATTTCTCTTACACTTTGCTCAGCAGGCTTATTTTCAGGTGAGTAAACCGTAAACGCTACTTGTGGTGCAACAACAACAGGAACAGGTACAATAGTTTCGACCTTTACCGGTGCTGGAATTTCGCGGCCCCGGCCTAGTTTAATGGCAAGTCCGGCTCTTACAGTTGTAATATTCCATGTTTCGATCGAACGGGGTGTTTGTCCAAAATACGGATGGAACGAAACAAAAGGAGAGAGTACAAACTGTGTCTGATGGCTTTGCGACGAAAGATAAAAATCGTAGCCTGCACCAACCTGCATCGAAATCTGGGTTTGGTTCATATCGCTGAAATCGCCCGAAACATCAGGTGTTGGTTCCTGATCAGGATAGGCGGGATTAATGCCTAATTTATATGTGAATGACTTATTCATATTATACGCAAACCTTGGGCCTGCATACATATAGAAATCAGACTTGAAGGGTGCGAAGCGCAGACTTGGCTCAACTGTAATGTAGCTTAAATCCGTTTCCAGGTCAGCAGGGCAGTTACAAGGCGTTTTTACTTCCTTGAACGAACCTTTACGGCTATCCAATCCTGCCTGGAACATGAAGCCCCATCTCGATTCCGGACGATGAAACTCGATAAGAGGAGCAACATATAATCCAATGCCCTGTCCTTCGTGGAAAGTTGCGGGAGGGGTAAAATCCGCATTTAACTGGTGAGTAGATCCGTTATAAAAATTGAAGTTGGCACCACCCGCCACACCAAACCACCACGATGGTTTTGTGTATTGTGTATCCTGCGCCTGAACCTGCGCCTGAATTCCTGTTACAATCAAGGCACCTATAAAAAGGCCTTTAATCATCAGGTTATAAGGGGACCACGCGTTACGCGGTCCCTTTTTTAAATTAATTTTTAATTTCATGTTATTGTTTTTTATCTTAATTCTAACTTTTTTTAGTCTGATATTACCTGTTTGGCGATAAGAAAGAGCTGGCTTTTAAGCCAGTTCCTTAAACCTATTCAGGTACATTTATAGTTGTATTTACCATGGTAACTGAAGCAACCAAAGAAATAGCGCGGCCATTCAACACTGTTTGAGCAGCATTGCCAGGTGTTGAGAATGTAACTCCTGAATATGAAATGATAGTTCCTGCCATTATACCACCACCAGCTCCGTTAATTGTAGCTGCAGTGCCAACATACCAGAATACATTTTTAGGCAAAGCTCCGTTAATCAGATTAACACTTCGCGCTCCTGTAGGACCGGCGATACCTACTGTAAGGCCGGCTTCGGTTTGGAATACCCATGTTGCATTCGGGTCGCCCTGGGCATCTAAAGTAAGAGGTCCGTTTGATATGTTAAAAGTTCCGCTGGCTGATTTATAGATGCCTGGAGCCAGGGTTAATCCACCTAATTCGCCGGCACCCGGATCAATTCCACCTGGCATTAATCCCGGAGAAATAAACAGATAAGCTGCGTTGGCATCAACCAGTGCTAAAGTTGCAATAGCTTCTGAAGTTGCCGTTCCGGGGAAAGGAGGTGCTGTAAAAATTCCATTGGTAACAAGACCAACATTAAGTGGTGTTTCGGTGTAAACATCACCGGTTAACCCATCATGGAACCCGGTTACTAATGTGGAAGCTGCAGTGGTTGCGATAGCGCCGTTTATTACCGTATTTATACCCTGATTGGTTATACCGGCATTTCCTCCGAAGGCTCCGAAAATGGAAGCTGTTCCAAGATCAATTTCCGGTGGAACTACTGCTGTTGATGTGCTGAAACTCCATACATAGTCAGCTGACAAAGGTGTTCCACCAGCACTGTTAACCCCTGTTGTAATTGTAGCAGTATAGGTTTTGGATGGTAAAAGGTCAGCTGTAGGATTAAATGTTGCCGTTGTTCCATTATATGATACTAAACCATCAACTGACGAGGATCCCTCTTTCAGGGTAAAAGTTGACGAAGTAAAAGTTAAAGGATCCATAGGCATATTGAAACTGGCAGTAATTGTTTTATTCAGAACTACATTGGTTTCATTATCCGATGGGTCAGTACTTATTACCATGGGAGCCTCAGTTGATAAT
>CAZBZA010000659.1:0-2266 GCA_964495865.1 uncultured Lentimicrobiaceae bacterium | reverse complement strand
TTTCGAGTACCAGCATATAGGTGCCGCGGGCAAGGTTTCGTAAGTCGAATTCCCTGGTCATGTTGCCATTTATTGCAATTGAATTGAGCGCAAATACGGTTGCTCCTGATGCATTTACAACTTTCATGTTCACCTCTTCGCGGCTGCCGCTTTTAAATTCGATGGCGAATTGTCCGTTGCTAGGGTTCGGATAAAGCGCAAACATTACATTGCCAACCATTTCGTCAATTCCTGTACAGTTTTTAAAACTTACCGTACTTTTTGCAGTAGTTGTGCATCCGTTAGCTCCTTTTGCAGCAACAGTGTAAATGCGTGTGCTTAGTCCGGCGCCTGCAGTATCAATGCTGATTGTTGGAGTTGTAGCGTTGCCCGGAGTCCAGAGGTAGGAAACAGCTCCTTCGGCATTAGCACTTAAGTTTAATGTGAGGTTGCCGCATAAAATGGTATCAGCAGCCATATTCACAACCGGCGAAGGTTTCACAAGGATATTTGCACTAACCGGAGTGGTATTTGTACATCCGTTGGCATCAGTTATACTCTGGATGGTATAATTCATTGTTGCGGCCGGGCTTACCCATTCCTGCCATTCGTTGGCTGGAACAGTAAATGTTTCGCCGTTATCAAACACTACAGTAAACGGAGCAGTACCTGTGAGATTGAAACCAAGCTGAGTGCTGTCGCCTCGGCAGATTTCTGTTGCAAGTGTTAATGCAGCCTGCGGGCGTTTGTTAACTGCAAGCATCAGCGTATCAACTGCCGGAGGACATGCGTTGCCGGTTAAAGCTGTTAAATAAAGCAGAGCAGAACCAGCAGTTAAATCAGCATTTCCAGGTGTATATTGTGGCGAAAGTGTGGCTTGATCCGAAAATACTCCATCTCCTGATGTACTCCAGTTCAGAGCTGAATAATACAAAGCGGTAGCTTCACTTAAACTGGTTGCAGTACCTTCACATGCCATAGCATCAGCACCGGCATTAGCCAAAGCCCTGCTGTTGAATGTAAGTACAAAACTACTCTGTGAAGTTTCTTTAAACGATATACCGGTCACTGTTAAAGTTAATGTCACACTTCCTGCGGCTACATCCGAAGCACTTGGAGTGTAAACCGGGTTCAGAATGAGAGCATCACTGAAAACCCCTGATCCTGATGTTGACCACTGCAGGGATTGATAATTGGTAGCTGTAGCATTCATCTGAACAGGCGCATTTTCGCAGGAGCTTGTGTTGTTTCCGGCATAAACCATTGTGCGGGTTTCGGGTGGGAATACAATAAAATCAACCCAGGCAGCATCCTGTCCGGCTACATTTGCAGCATCTTTCGAATATTCCCAACGGAAAGTATGTTCGCCGGCAGTAACCGGATATGCCATGCGCTTCCAGTCAATGTTTCCTGACCATTGACCGACTTTTACATTATCGATGTAAAAACTGAGTACATCGTGGAAAAGCTCCGACGAAACTTTGCGGTAGAACGAAATAGTGTCGTTGTAAAGAACCTTGTACGTGATATTAAGTGAAGCGCTTTGGTTGTGTGCAATTGTCTTTGATCGTGCCGAGTAAGCTCCTTCAAAATATGTTGCATTATCTATTTCCCAGTCGTTGTTGCCGCTGAACGACCATGGGAATTTTGTAAAACCTACAGTTTCCCAGTCTTCCACAATAAGTCCGATAGTTTCAAGAAATGATTTCTGTGAGCTCTGATACGAATAATCTATTTTGTTGGTAAACTGTGCAGCCGATCCGAAAGGAACACTTGCAACTGTAACCTCGAAAGTTGCACTACCTGTCTGACCCTGTGCAATAGCAGGAATACTGACCAATGAGTTTCCTACAGTTACAAAGGATTGCGAGCATTGCAGGTGACTTACAGGATGTGTAGCTTCGAACAAACTGTTATTGATGTATTGGATAGTGATTTCGGCAGTTTCGCCCGGATCGAGAACCTGGTTATTATTACCAAGCGGATCGCTGATACTGATATTACTGATTGTAAGCTCAGGGGCAAATGCGGTGATAGTGAAGAAACTATAGTTAACGCTATCGATATTATTAACCGATTTCACATTAAACACCAGCTCGGTACCGTTAGCCACTGAATCCGAAATATGAAAGGCAAAACCATTAATGATACTTTTTATTTCCCCGATTTCGAAATTGCCATAAAACTCAGTGCTGTCGGTCATTGTAACAAACGGTGAATCGCAGCTTAATGTTACCATTACGGCGGTATCGGGTTTATCTCCAATATTTTTAACATCAAGCGTTAG
>CAZBZA010000658.1:0-2271 GCA_964495865.1 uncultured Lentimicrobiaceae bacterium | reverse complement strand
CTAAAAATACAAATCCCTCTCCCCTGCTTTAATTTTCTCTATACGCTTGCGGATTTCGGGTACGTTGATTTTTTCGTGTGCTTTTTCGAGTTCCTGCAGGTTTTCTTCCACTACTTTATAGCCTTTTTCGCGGGTGGCGGCAGGAGCGTAATCCTCCAGGTATTCTGTAAGGGTGAGTATTGCATTAGGCGAACAGAATCTCTTGATAAATCCGGGCACTGAAAATTCCATAAAATGCTCGCCTGTGCGGCCAAGACGGTAACAAGCTGTGCAGAATGAAGGCAGGTAATCGTTCGACAGCAATTCGTCGATAATTTCGTTCAGCGAGCGGGAGTCGTTGATATGAAATTGCTCACGGTTAAGGTTTTGCTCTTCGTTTTTATTTTCCGAATAACTTCCTATTTCAAGTTTTGTTCCGCCATCAATCTGCGAAACGCCGAAACGCATAACTTCATCGCGAACAGCTGCATTTTCGCGGGCAGTAAGTATAAGCCCGGTATATGGGACGGCAAGCCGCAGAATGGCTACAAGCCTGGTAAACTCCTCGTCCGAAACCCGGTATTTACCATCAAAATTCATTGCCGATGCTTCCTGTATGCGCGGGAACGAAATGGTATGCGGACCCACATTGTAACATGCTTCGAGGTGATTGGTATGCCGTACAAGTGCCATTACTTCGAAACGCCAGTCGTATAATCCGAATAATGCGCCTATGCCTACATCATCAATTCCTGCTTCCTGGGCACGATCGAGGGAAGTAAGGCGGTATTCGTAATTCCGTTTTTTACCGCCAAGGTGGTAATGTGTGTAAATTTCAGGGTGGTAAGTTTCCTGAAAAACCTGGTAAGTACCAATTCCTGAATCCTTTACAATGCGAAATCCTTCGATATCGAGAGGGGCGGCATTAATATTAACACGGCGTATTTCGCCATGGTTTTTCTTTACACCGTAAACAACTCTCACGGTATGAGCAATATATTCGGGACTGTAATCAGGATGTTCGCCGTAAACAAGTATCAGACGTTTCTGTCCGTTATCTTCGAGAGCTTCAACTTCCTTCACAAGTTCCTGATCGTCGAGTGTGCTGCGGATAGCATCTTTGTTTGTTGCCCTGAAACCGCAATAGGAACAATTGTTAGTACATTTATTTCCAATGTATAAAGGAGCAAAAAGAACAATGCGGTTACCGTAAACCATTTCTTTTAACCTGCGGGCGCCATCTTTAATTTCGTCAATTAATTCGGGGGTATCTGCGCTGATAAGTATGGCTGTTTCGGCTAAAGTAAGACGCTGTTTGCCAAGCGATTTAGCAATTACGGCCTTTACTTCGTCAATAGTTGGTTTAGCATTATTGATGTGATCCCATATTTCGTCAGCATCAATAAAAGGTTTCATTCGCTGGTCAGGGATGCGGCATTCTTCAGGTTGAAATTTCATTCCAGGTGTGCTTTAATTCATTTTCGATTACAAAATTACACTTTTTATCACCTATTCAGGCAATTCAATACTTTAATTTTGTGAAATAATTAACAATAAAATTATTTGAAGAAGAAAGGGGAAATCAGCGTTATTATGTATCTATAAATCAGCAATATATCACACCTCAATCTGCAAGCCGTCATAAGCCAGGTGAACCCAGGGTGGAAGTTTTTCTTCAACAGCATCAAACTTACCCAAAAAATGGCTGATATGTGTAAGGTATGCTTTCTCCGGCTTCAAATCATTGAGAATATCAAGGGCTTCGCTAAGCGAAAAATGCGAAACATGTCTTGAATTACGGAGTGCATTGATAACAATCACTTTCGATCCACGTACTTTTTCCAGCTCAGCCGGGGAAATATAATTTGCATCGGTGATATAGGTGAAATCGCCAATACGGTAACCGAATACCTTCATATCCTGATGCATAACCTGAACCGGGGTGAACATAAACTCACCAATACTGAAAGCCGTTTCGGTAATAGGGTGCAGGTTCAGCTGTGGGGCGCCAAAATAGCGTCCCGGAATAAAAATATAAGGAAACTGTTCTTTTATTGCATCAAGTGTAAGCTCCGAACCATAAATATCAATGGATTTGTGAAGGATATAATTGAATGCCCTGATATCGTCGAGACCGGCAATATGATCGCGGTGAGCATGTGTAAACAGCACGGCATCAATATCTTCCACTTTGTGTTTCAACATCTGAATCCTGAAATCGGGGCCACAATCAATTACAATATTCGAACTGCCGATGGTAAGCATTGCCGAAGTACGGTATCGCTTATCGCG